>NZ_JBHVIV010000025.1:0-100404 GCF_042799475.1 Kitasatospora sp. NPDC057692
GCGGGGGGGGCCGCCCGGGGGGCGGGGGCCCCCGGGGGGGGGGGGGGGGGGCCGCGGGGCGGGTGGGGTGGCGCCGCCGGGCCGCCGCCTGGGTGACGGCGCTCACCCCTGTCGGCCCTTCATGCCGTCGACCAGGGTCTGGAGCTGGGTCATGCCCTCGTCGAAGCCGACCTTGCCCTCCCAGATCTTCATCAGCTGGTCGCTGATCGCCTTGGTCAGGCCGGGGACGGCGACCTCGTCGGGGTAGTTGGCGAAGCCGCGGTCGCGCACGTCCAGGAAGGTCCTGGCGTGCGGCGGGTAGTCGCCCTCGGTCACCAGGTCCTCGGCGCCGCGGACGGAGGGGACGGCGCTGCCGCCCTTGAGCCGCAGCCGCTGGCCCTCCTTGCTGACGAACTCGGTCAGGAAGGTGAAGGCCTCCTCGGGGTGCTTGCTGTCCTTGTTGATCGTCAGGTAGGAGGCGGCGACGGCCACCGGGATCGGCCCGCCGGACTCGGAGGGGAACGGCACGATGTCGTAGCCGGACCGGTCGCCGCCCTTGTCGATGCTCTCGATCACCCAGCGGCCGCCGGCGTAGAAGCCCGCCTTGTGCTTGATGAACTGGGTGGCCGCGCTGTTGCCCTCGGGCAGCAGGTCGGCGGAGGCGAAGGTCTTGTCCCGGTAGCCGTCGGCGAGGGTCTTCAGCGCCTGGCGGGTCTTCGGGTCGGTGGTCGCGACGAACCTCCCGCCGTCCCAGACCTTGCCGCCGAAGCCGTTGACCATGCTGTAGTTGGCGCCGTACCAGTTCCAGAAGATCGTGCCGATCCGATCGGCCGCCTTCAGCTTGGCGTTCATCTCCTGGAACTTGGCCATCGTCCACTGGCCGGCCTCGTTGAGCACGGCCGGGTCCTCGGTGATGCCGGCGGCGGTCAGCGCCTTCTTGTCGAACCAGAGCACCTCGGGATTGGTGTCGTTGGGGACGCCGTAGGTGACGCCGTCCTTCCTGGCGCCGCCGTAGACGCCCTCGAAGAAGTCGGCCGGCCTGCTGCGGCTGTCCGGTCCGGCGAGCCGGGCGTCGAGCGGGGCGAGCACACCGTCGGCGACCAGCTTGCCGATGTAGTCGTCGCCGACGTAGAGGACGTCGGGGGCGGTCCTGGACGTCAGCTGGGTGAGCAGCTTGGGGTGGTAGTCCTCGTAGGAGGCGACCTGCTCCAGTTTGAGGGTGATGTTCGGGTGCTTCCTGGAGAACTCGTCGGTGAAGGCCTTGAAGACCGCCGTGTCCTCGGCCGAGCCCCAGGTCGACCAGCGCAGGGTGACCTTGCCGCCGTCGGCCCGGTCACCGCCGCCGACGCCGCCCCCGCCGCCGGTGCCGCTGCACGCGGAGACGGTGGCGGCCAGCGCGAGGGCGGCGGCGGCCAGGGCTGTTCTTCTCGTGACAGCGGACAACGGGTGCCTCCTGGGCTTTCGTGCGGGGGTGAGGGTCGGGGTCGTACGGGTTGTGCGGGGGCCGTGCGGGTGGGGGTGGGGGTCAGGCGAGGCCGCCGCCGTCGACGACGAGGGCGGAGCCGGTCATGTAGCTGCTGGCGTCGCCGGCCAGGAACAGCACGGCGGCCGCGATCTCCTCCGGCGAGCCGGCCCGGCCCATCGGCCGGTCGGCGGCGTCCTTCTCGAAGGCCGCCCACTCCTCCTGGAGCTGGCGCGCCTCGTCGCGGAGCATGGGCGTCATGGTGTCGCCCGGGTTGACCGAGTTGACCCGGATCCCGGCGGCGGCGTGGTCGATCGCCAGGGCCCGCGTCATGTTGACGACCGCGGCCTTGGAGGCGCAGTAGGAGAGCGCGTTGGCCCCGCCCTTCAGCCCCCAGCCGGAACCGGTGTTGATGATCGAGCCGCCCTCCGTCATCGCCGGGACGGCGAAGCGGCACATCAGGTAGACCGAGCGCACGTTGACGGCCATCACCCGGTCCCAGTCGTCGGCGGAGATCTCCAGCGCCGTCTGGCGGCGGATGATCCCGGCGTTGTTGAACAGGACGTGCAGGGCGCCGTAGGTCTCGACGGCGATGGTGACGATCCGCTCGCAGTCGGTCTCGGAGGAGACGTCGGCGCGCACCGCGACCGCCCGCCCTCCCGCCGCCTCGATCTCGCGGACGACCTCGCCGGCGTCCGCGAGGTCGGCGACGACCACCGCGGCGCCCTCGGCGGCGAACAGCTTGGCGGTGGCCCGGCCGATGCCGGACGCGCCGCCGGTGACGACGGCGACCTTGTGGCGCAGGGTGCCGGAGGGGGTTGCGGCGGGGTTGTTCACGGGAGCTCCTCACTCGCGGACTGGATGCGGTACAGCACGGATTCACGGTGGCCGGTGACCACCCGGACGTGGCCGGCGAGCGCGGCGTCGGCCAGCGGGTCGCCGCTGTCCACCAGCAGCGGCCGCCCGCCGAGCGCGGCGAGCTTCTGCTGGGTGGCGAGCACGGTGATCCCGGCCAGGGCGTCCAGCACCCGGGGGCTGAACTGCTGGTTGCCGCGCCCGACCACGAAGCCCTGCCCGCCGATCACCGACAACACGCCATGCGTCACCTGTGACATGGCAAGGGTGAGCAGCTGCTGCTCCGTGACGTCACGGGCGAGCACGGCGCCGTCCCGGACGACGTCCACGCCCAGCGGCGTCAGCTCCAGGCCGAGCGCCCGCCCGACGGCGAGGGTGGTCGCGCCGGGCCCGAGCGCGTACGCGGCGCCGGGCCGCATGGCCGCCACCACCGCCCGGGCGATGGACTCCGCCGAGCCCGGCGGCGCCGCCGAGGAGCCGGTCTTGCGCCCGCTCAGCCGGGCCCGCCCGGCCGGCACCCGCAGCGTCCCGTACAGCCGGGCGCCGAGACCGCCCGCGCGGTGGGCCTCCTCGTCGAGGTCGACCACCTCCGCCTCGGCGGTCCGCCCGTCGAAGCCGGCGGCGGCCGCGCCCGCCGCGGCCGGGCTCACCGCGAAGCAGCCCGAGTAGACCTTCACCCCGGCCGGCACGCCGAGCACCGGCGGGCGCGGCCCGGCGTCCAGGACGTCGCGTGCCGTCCCGTCACCGCCCGCGAACAGCAGCAGGTCCACCGTCCCGAGCGCCGCGACCGCCGCCCGGGTGTCGGCCGCGCCGGTGCCCGGGCCCTCCGGCCGGTGGGCGAGTTCGTACCGGACGCCCGCCGCCAGCGCGCTGTCCTCCCCCATCGGCCCGGCCACCGTGCGCACCACGGCCTCCGGGCGGCGGGCGTGCAGGGCGCGCAGCGCGGCGGCGGCACGCGCCCTGGCCCGGGGGACGGCGCCCCGTTCGAGCGCCCTGGCCTGGACGTCCGGCCCGTCGCTGCCCTTGAGGGCGACCGCCCCGCCGAGGCCCGCGACCGGGTTCACGATCAGGCCGACGATCATCCCGGCCGCTTCGCGCCGTGCTTGCGCAGGTAGGCGCGCCAGCTGGGCGACCACTGGGCCGGGTCGTCCAGCGCCGTCGGATCGATCCGGTGCACGGTCTGCCGGTAGGGCGCGCCGCGCACGAACTCCGGGTCCTTGCGGGCCTCGTCGGCGACGTGCGCGAGGATCGCCGCGTACTCGTCGAGGTCCTCCCTGGAGTAGGACTCGGTCGGCTCCAGGGTGAACGGCTCGGGCACCACGTACGGATGGTGGCTGGTCCAGTAGTGCACGCCGAAGTCCGCCGCCCGGATGCCGATCTCCTCCGAGTGCACCCCGGTCTCCTCGGTGAGCCGCTCCCAGGAGTAGCGGACCTGCTCGACCCGGCGCCGCTCCCCCCACGGCACCGAGGCGCCGGGGATCCGGGCGACCTTGGCCAGCAGGTAGTTGTTGTTGAGCACGGCCGTCTCGGCGACCTCGCGCAGCCCCCGCGCGCCGAGCGCCATCACCCAGGCGTAGGCGCGCACCACATTGGGCGTCACGCCGAGGAAGGGCCGGATCTTGCCGACCGAGCGCTCGGGGGCGGCGAGGGTGAAGGCGTCGCCCTCGCGGTCGACGACCGGCCCGGGCAGGAACGGCACCAGCGCCTCGGAGACCCCGCACGCCCCGGCCGCCGGACCGCCGCAGGCGTGCGGGGTGGAGAAGGTCTTGTGCAGGTTGAAGTGGCAGAGGTCGAAGCCGGCGTCCCGCGCCCGGGTGATGCCGAGGATGCCGTTGGCGTTGGCCTGGTCGTAGCAGGCCAGGCCGCCCGCCGCGTGCACCAGGTCGACGAACTCGCGGATCCGCGGGTTGAAGATCCCGGTGTCCTCCGGGTTGGTGATCAGCAGGGCGGCGGTGCGCGGGCCGGCGGCGGCGCGCAGCGCCTCGATGTCGGGGTTGCCCTCGGCGTCCGGCATCAGGGTGATCACCTCGTACCCGGCGACCTTGGCGCAGGCCGCGTTGGAGGGGTGCGAGAACATCGTGGTGATCACCTGGTCGCGCTGCTCCCCCTCGCCGCGGGCCGCGTGGTAGGCGCGGATCATCGCGATGTTGGCGTAGATCGCGGCCGAGCCGGCGCCGGGCTGCAGCGAGACCCGGGCCATGCCGGAGATCTCCTTGAGGATCTGCTCCAGCCGCCAGTAGATCTCCAGCACGCCCTGCACGGTGTCCTCCGGCTGCAGCGGGTGCAGGGCGGCGACGCGCGGGTCGCGGGCGAAGGAGTCGTTGACCTTGGGGCTGTACTTCATGGTGCAGGTGCCCTGGCCGACGTCGATGTTGAGGTCGGCGCCGAGGGTCTCCTGGGAGAGCCTCAAGTAGTGCCGCACCACCTGGTTCTGGGAGAGCTCGGGCAGTGCGGGCGGGGTGCGCCGGGCGACGCCCTCGGGCAGCTCGACCAGGGGCGCGTCCGGGGCGGGCACGCCCACGCCGCGCCGGCCGGGCCGGGACAGCTCGAAGACGATCTCCTCGTCCCAGCGGGCCTGGTGGAAGCGGCGCAGGCCCGGCTTGGGCGCCACGGGCAGGGCGGCGAACGGTTCGGGGGCCGCGTGCGAGCTCACTGGGCGTCTCCGGCGGTGGAAGGGACGGCGGGTGCGGCGGCGGCAGCGGGGGCGGCGAGGGCTTCCCGCACGGCCACCGCGAGGGTGTCGATGTCGGCGACGGAGTGCTGTTCGGTGACGCAGACCAGCACCTCCCGCGGTCCGAGCCGCACCCCGCCGAGGATGCCGCGGCCGCGCAGGGCGGCGAGCAGCGCGTCGGCGTCGGGCACCTCGACGGCGAACTCCCGGAAGTGCACCGACTCCCGGTGGCGCACCACGGCCCCGGCGGCGTCCAGCGCGCCCATCGCATAGCGGGTGCGGGCGAGGATCGTCTCGCCCAGCTCGCGCATCCCCCGCGGGCCCATCAGCGCGAGGTAGACGCCGGCGGTGATGCCCCACAGGGCGGCCGCGGTGCCCACCCACTCCTTGCCCTCCTCGCGCAGCGCGAAGGAGGTGCGGTCGTAGAAGACGTCGCCGAAGCCGTACTCGCCGGGGACCTCGGTCGGGGCGATCCCGAACAGCCGGGACGGGAACTCGGCGACCAGCCGCTCGTCGTCGTGGCTCGCGATGAACCCGGCCTGGCCGCCGCCGTACTGGGGGTGCATGCCAAGCGACTGGATGTCCCCGCAGACCAGGTCGGCGCCGTAGGAGGCGGGCGGCGCCAGCACGCCGAGCGAGATCGGGTCGGTGCCGACCACCAGCAGGGCGCCCGCGCCGTGGGCCAGCGCGGCGAGTTCGCGGCCGCGGGTCTCGACCACCCCGTGCACGGTGGGCGTCTCCAGGTAGAGGGCGGCGAAGGTGTCGTCGAGCCGGACCTCGCCCAGCTCGCCGGAGTCGGCCACCGGGGCGAGCAGCACCTCGACGTCCGGGGCGAGGTAGTCGCGGATCTTGGCCAGCTTGTCGGCCGCGACCGCCCCGCTGACCATCACCCGGTTCCGGCCGGTGCGGCGGGCGGCCATCCGCAGCGCCGTGCCGGCGGCCTGGTAGCCGTCGTAGACGGGCACGTTGACGACGTCCATCTCCAGCAGCTCGGCCATCATCGAGACGTATTCGAAGAGCGCCTGGAAGCGGCCGTGGTCCTCGTAGGGCTCGCCCGCGTAGGCGGTGAGGAACTCGCCGCGGCCGTTGACCTCGTCGCAGACGGCCGGGACGTAGTGCGGGTAGCAGCCGTGGCCGAGGAAGCTCAGCAGCGCGGCCGGGTCGGTGTTGCGGGCCAGCAGGCCGCGCACGTGCCGGGTCAGGCCCCGCTCGTCGGCGAACGGCTCGGGCAGGTCGAGCGGGCGGTCGAGGCGCAGGTCGGCGGGGATGTCGCGGTAGAACTCCGCGATGTCGGGGGCGCCGATCTCGGCGAGCATCGCCGCCCGCGTCTCGGGCCCCGCGTTGGGGATGTAGGGGTGGGACACGCACACTCCTCAGGGCGTGGTCGGTCGGGGCTTGAGGACCACGGCGTCGCGCGGTCCGAGGGTCACGGGGCCGGCGGGCAGCGCGCGGCCGGTCAGCAGGTCCGTCCCGGGCTCGGGCAGGGGCACGGTGGCGGGCCCGGTTCCGTGGTTGAGCAGGAAGAGGTAGCGGCCGCGGCGGCAGGCCTCGACGCCGGCGGGCAGGTCGAGCCCGGTGACGCCGGTGACGCCGGCGGCGGCCAGCGCCGCGTCCAGGAAGGGGGTCACATCCTCGGGCAGGCAGGAGAGGTAGGTCGCGGCGCCGCGCCGGGTGACGGCCGGGCGGCCGTCCAGCGGGCCGCCCCGGTAGCGGGCGAGCACCTCGGTGGTCCCTGCGGTCTCCAGCCACTCGGTCCAGGTGCGGGCGGCCAGCACGGTCCCGTCCGCCGTGACCACCTCCTGGGCCGCGCCGTCCGGCAGCGGGCGCCACTCCTCGACGCGCACCCCGAGCAGCTCGCCGAGCGGACCGGGCGCGCCGTCGTCGTGCACCTGGTCGGCCGCGTCGACCACGCCGCTGAACGGGCCGACCACCAGCTGTCCGGGGAAGGCGGCCAGCGCGGCGGCGTGCGCGGCCGTGCACAGGTAGAGGTTGGGGGCGATCACCAGCCGGTAGCCGGAGAGGTCGCGCCCCGGCGGGGCCAGGTCCACGGCGACGCCCCGGGCGTGCAGCGGCGCGTACCAGGAGAGCAGCAGCTCGTGCAGCCGCAGCCGGTCCGTGGGCATCGACTCGGGGGCCTCCAGGCCCCACCAGCTGTCCCAGTCGAGCAGCAGCGCGACCTCGGCCCGGGTGGTGCTGCCGGCCACCTCGGCCAGCCGTCGGACGTCCGCGCCGAGCGCGAGCGTCTCGCGCCACTGGCGGGTCCCGGTGCCGCCGTGCGGGAGCATCGCCGAGTGGAACTTCTCCGGGCCGTACCTGGCCTGGCGCCACTGGAAGAACATCACGCCGTCCGAGCCGTGGGCGAGGGCCTGGAGGCTGTGCAGGCGCATCACGCCGGGGTCCTTGGGGACGTTGACCGCGCGCCAGCTGACCGCGCTCGGCGCGGACTCCAGGAGCAGCCAGGGCTGCCGCTTCAGCGAGCGCATCAGGTCGTAGCTGAGCGCGGCCTTCACCGGCGCCCGCGGGTCGGCCGGGTCCGGGTAGGCGTCGTCGGTGACGACGTCCTCGCCCTCGGCCCACGCCCAGTAGTCGAGGTCGCGCAGCACGCTCATGAAGTTGGTGGTCACCGGGACGTCCGGGGTGACCTCCTTGAGGACGGCGCGCTCGGCCTCGAAGCAGGCGAGCAGCGCGTCGCTGGAGAACCGCCGCCAGTCCAGCAGCTGGGCCGGGTTGACCGGGCCGGGGGCCTTGCGGGGCGGTTCGACCTGCGTCCAGTCGGTGTAGTGCTGGCCCCAGCAGGACGTCCCCCAGGCGGCGTTGAGGCCGTCGAGCGAGCCGTGGCGGGCCTTGAGCCAGCGGCGGAAGTCGCGGGCGGACTCCTCGCAGAAGCACTCGGCGGTGTGGTCGGCGTACTCGTTGCTCACGTGCCACATCGCCAGCGCCGGGTGCTCGCGGTAGCGCTCGGCCATCGCCCGGGCCAGCCGGACGGTGGCGGCGCGGAACACCGGGGAAGAGGGGCAGTAGCCCTGGCGCGAGCCGAACTCCAGCCGGGTGCCGGCGGCGTCGACGGGCTGGACCTCCGGGTGGGCGCGGACCAGCCAGGGCGGCGGGGTCGCGGTCGCGGTGGCGAGGTCGACGGCGATGCCGTGCGCGTGGAGCAGATCGAGCACCCGGTCGAGCCAGCCGAACTCGTAGGCGCCGGGACCGGGTTCGAGCCGGGACCAGGAGAACACCGCGACCGTGACCAGGTTGACGCCGGCCTCGGCCATCAGCCGGACGTCCTCCTGCCACACCTCCTCGGGCCACTGCTCGGGGTTGTAGTCACCGCCGAACAGCAGACCCGGTACCCGTGTCAGGCCCATGCTCCGCCTCCCCCGGGGTCGAGGAACCCCGTGTCTCGCGTCGTCCCGCATTTTGTATTCAAAATGCATAGTGCAGTACACTGGGGCGGGTCAAGAGGTGTGCCTCAATCCGGAAGCCAGTCCGGAAGTCAGGGGGAGCGATGGCGATCGAGCGCCGTCCGCTGCGCGAGCAGATCCGCGACGAGCTGATGGACCGGCTCACCCGCGGCGAGTTCGCGGCGGGAACCGATGTCAACGAGGCCGTGCTGGCCGCCGAACTCGGCGTCAGCCGCACCCCGCTGCGGGAGGCGCTGATCGCGCTGGCGGGCGAGGGCGTGCTGGAGAGCAGCCAGGGCCGCGGCTTCCGCTTCGCGCCCGTCAGCCGCAAGGAGTTCCGCGAACTGGTCGCCATCGTCGCCGCCCTGGAGGCGCTGGCGCTGGAGTCCTCCGACCCCGCACACCTGCGGACGATCGCCCCCCGGCTGCTGGACCTCGCCCGGGGCTTCCCCGACCAGGTGGCCGCGCACGCCACCGTCGACCGGCGCGACGACGAATGGCACGGCCTGCTGCTCAGCGGCTGCGCCAACGAGCGGCTGCTGGACCTGCTCACCCGGGTCAAGGCCGGGATGCGGCGCTACGAGAACCTGGTCGTCGCCGAGGACGAGCCGGTGGCCCGCGAGTCGGAGGAGCACTGCGAGATCGCCCGCCGGCTCCTGGAGGACGACCTCCCGGGCGCCATCGCGGCGCTGCGGGCCAACTGGATCAACGGCATGGAGCGGATGCTGGCGCACCTGCCGGAGGACTGAGCCTGCCCACCACGGGCCGAGCCCGCCGCCCGGGGTACGGGCGGCGGGCTCGGGCCGGCTCGGCTCTCCTCGGCTCGGCGGTGAGCGGGGGTCAGGACCTCGGGACGTGCAGGCGGGACCAGGAGGAGGCGCCGGGCCAGCCGTCGGCGTCGGTTCCGGCGTAGCCGAGCTTGCGCTGCCAGCGGGCGTAGCTCTGGCGGTCGGCCTCGCTCCACTGCGGGCCCGGGCCCTGCTGGTAGGCGCCGCAGCCCTCCTCCACCAGGCGGCGGCCCATCGCGGTGATCAGCGGGCTGCGGGGGCCGGAGCGGAACCACTCCGAGCCGGGGAACGGCGCCCAGCCGCCGGGCGTTTCGGTGCCCGCGCCGGGGCCCGCGCCCGGCTCCAGGGCGCCGGAGGTGACCAGCTGGTAGAGCGGCCCGCCGGGGCAGTCGGTCGCGTAGCCGTCCCGGTGGCCGCGGATCTCCCGGCCGGCGCCGCTGGCGCGCAGGTAGGCGATGGCGTCCCGCAGGCCGGCGGTCTGCTCGGCGGTCGGACTGGTGTGGCCGCTGTCGCCGACGAAGGCGAGGACGGCGAAGTGGTTGCGGTTGAGGGTGGTGTTGCCGTTCGCCGCGTTCTGCGCGTTGCGGCCCCGGCCCTCGAAGACGTACCCGTGCTCGCAGACGGCGAGGTTGTACGCGAAGTCCGACCAGCCGTTGCCGTCCATGTGGCTGTTCTGGACCTTGCGCATGTACCCCGCGCAGGTGCCGTGCTCATCGGCGCTGTACGGGCCGCCCAGGTAGTGGACCTTGACGCCCTGGTTGGCCGGCACCGCCTGGTGGCCGTTGCGGGCCGCCCGGGCGCCCCACTCGGCGCGACTGACGAACTTCATGGCCGTTGCCCCCTCCTCGTTCCGTGCTGCGCGGGCCGTCCCCCGGCCCGCGTCCGTGCTGCTCCGAGCCTGCCGCCCGGCCCGTGCAGTCCGCGTGCAGCGGACGTGCACCAGGCGTGCAGCAGGCGTGCAGCGGACCTACGGCGGGCCGCGGGGTCAGCGCCCGGTGGCGCCGTACACCCGGGCCGTGTACGTGACCCGCAGCTCCTCGATCCGGCGCAGGATCGCGTCCAGCGCCTCGTCCTCCAGCTTCCGCACCGCGTTCACCTGCTCCGGCGTGTAGCCGTAGCGGGCCGCGTCGTCGTAGCTGAGCTCGTGCCAACTGCGGTTGTTCTTGCTGCGGTTGGCGGAGGCTTCCATCCGGCGGAGGTTGTCCCGATGGTCTCCGAGGCCCTTGAGGTGCTCGTACAGCTCCGCCTGGACGCCGCGCGAGGCCACGACGTAGAGCCGCAGCACCGGGACCAGCTCGTCCAGCTTGGTGATCCGGTCGAGCGCCACCAGGTGGTCGGTGTCCAGCTCCGGCTTCTCCTTCTTCTCGGCCTCCGCCCGGGCCACCCTGGTGTCCCACGCGGTGCGGCCGGTCACCTCGTCGAAGTCGATCCCGCTCCGGTCCCGGTAGTTCGGCCCCTTCGTGCGCATCACCTCGATCAGCGGCCGGCTCTTCTCCCGGACCTCCTCGGCCCCGGCCTCGCGCGCGGTGCTGAGGTTGGCCTTCTCTCCCCCGCCGGCCCGGACCGCGCCGCCGGCCTCCTCGGCCTCGTGCCGCAGCGCCCAGGAGCGCCGCAGCCAGGCGAGGTAGGCCAGCTCCTGCGGCGACCGGCCGCCCCGCGCCACGAGGGCGTCGAGCTCGGCGATGCGCTCCTCGTCCGGGAGCCGGCCGGTCCGGCCGAACCAGCCGTCCAGCGCGGTCGGGCGGTCCGGGCGGACCCCGGCCTGGGCGGCGAGCCCCTGGCCGGCCGCGTCGGCGGCGGCCGTCTGCTCCCCGGTGGCGGCCGCCGAGAGGGCCAGCGCCCGGTCCGTGCGCTGGACCTTCTCCGCCGCCCGGGCCTGGCCGGCCGGGTCCAGCCGCACCGGGCCCTCGCCGCGCTTGCGGCCGCGCCGGTCCTCGGCGGCGATCACCCCGCCCTGCTCGGTGCTCCGGTCGGCCAGGGTCCGGCGGTGCTCGGCGAGCTGCTGCTTCAGGTCGGCGATCGCCGCCCGGTCCGGGCGGCTCCTGCCGCGTTCGGCGGTGATCATCGCGGTCAGCTTCTCGATCTCCCGCGCGGCGTCCCAGGCCCGGGTGCCGGGCACCGGGACGTACCCGCCGCCGAACAGGACTCCGGCCTGCTCCACGAGGGTACGCACGCCCCCGCGCAGGCCCTGGGCGTCCTGGACCGCGCGGATCGCGGCCAGGTGGTGCGCCGCGTCCTCGGGGGTGGCGTCCGGACCGGCGGCGATCCACATCCGGGCCCGGCCCAGCCGGTCGTAGGCGTGCCGGACCTGGACGGTGCGCCCGCCGTCCTCCAGCACCTCGACGGAGTCCCGTAGTTCGGCGGGCAGCGCCTCGACGAACCGGGGGTCGACGGTGGCGTGCCGCAGCACGACCGGCGCTCCCCCGGCGGCGGCGCTCCCGTCCTCCGCCGCGTGCTCGGCCAGCGCGCCCAGCTTGAGCAGGGCGCCCGAGGCGGCCGCCTCCCCCAGCACACCGAGGATCTCCCGCCGTTCGCCGCTCGCCACCGCCGCGTCCAGGCGGTAGGCCAGGTCGGCGTTGGAGACGACCAGCTGGGTGTTCCCGAGGACGCCGTCCAGCCGGGCGACGAACTCCAGCGCCCCGGCCCCCCTGGTGATCCGCAGCACCTTCGCGCCCTTGCCGACGGCCCCCGTGACGTTGCCGCCGAGGTCCAGCACGTCCATCAGGGTCTGCTGGTCCGCGTGAAGGTCCCCCGAGAGCGCCCGGTCGCCCAGCCGGACGACGGCCGCCGCCGTCCCGCCGGCCTGCGACAGCGCGATCAGCGGAGCACCGACGTACGGGGCGCCGGCGATCGACAGCACGGCGCCGCCGATGAACAGGAAGGTCGAGGAGGTGGCGAGGAAGGAGGCGAGCGGGATCTCACCCGAGCAGCGCAGCGCTACGGCGCGGGCCGGGAACACCTGCCCGGCCAGCGTGAAGCCGTCCGTCTCCGCGAGGACCACGCCCTTGGGGTAGGGCACCCGGGCGAGGTCGGCGAGCGCCCGGTCCAGCGCCTCCTGCGGAGTGTCGCCGGCGCCCTCGTAGAACCGGCGGCGCCCGGCGGGCGAGTGGTCCCAGATCCGCAGCCTCACCCCGGTGGCCGGGGCGTCGGGGGCGGTGGTGACGTACAGCTGGAGGGGGACGCCGGTCGGCTCGCCCTCGCCCGCCACCCAGGCGGCGCGCAGCCCCACCGCCTCGCCGCGGGCGAGGGTGCGGTCGACGAAGGCGAGGTCCTCGGCCAGCCGCTGCAGCGCCGCGCGCGGGCTCTCCGGCGCGGCCCCGGGACGGCTGCCGGGCTCGACCGCGACCTGCTGCTCCAGGACGGCGTGGCGCACGCCCCGGCTCCAGGTCAGCTCGCAGCCGATCTCGTAGCGCCCGGGCCGGTCCGCCCAGCGGATCCGCCAGAAGTCGTTGAAGGCACGGCCCGGGGCGAGCCATCCGGTCGGGATCTCGGGCCGGACCAGGCCGGAGGCGACGGCCGCCTCGCCCCGGCCCAGCTCACCGCGGAACTCGCCGGGCGGCGGCGGGTCGAGGGCGCGGACCTGCCAGCGCAGCCGCACCTCCTCCGCCGGGTGGTCGGGCCAGAGCAGCTGGTAGCGGACCTCGCTGCCGGGCGTCGCCCGGCCCTCCGGCTCGGCGACCAGGTACGGGCCGCCGCCGTGCGCGGCGCCGGGCGCGGCGAGGCTCCGCATCCGCTCCTCGTACGCGGTCCGCAGCCCGGCGCGCAGCGCGGCCGGGCCCACCGGGGCGGCGGCGCCGGAGCGCAGCACGATCCGGGCGAGGTCCTCGGGGTTCAGCACCAGCAGGGAGGTCCAGACCTCCTGCCAGAACTCGCCGTCCCGGAAGAGCCGGCAGGAGACGACGTGCAGTCCGGCCGCGTCGGCGGGCAGGTCCCAGCGGTGGGGTTCGGCGTTCTCCGGCCCGGCCAGGAGGCCGGAGGGGCCGGTGCGGACCGCGTCCACCAGGCCGCCGGCGAGCGCCCGGTAGGCCGGGTCCGGGCGCAGCCGCCACTCGGCCCGGACGGGGTAGGCGTCCGCGGGCAGCCGGAGGCCGATCCGCACCGTGCTGCCGCGCGGGACCGGGCCGCCCCCGGTCGGGCCGGAGCCCTCGACGACGAGCCGGACGCCGCCGGTCTGGTCGAGTTCGCCGATCGCCCGCTCGGCCGCGGCCACCTGGACCTGGGCGCGCGGCTGTTCGGGCAGCAGGCCGGGTTCGACCCGCAGGCGCCGGCCGGCCGGCAGCGGGCGGTCGGCGACGTCCGGCAGGCCGCGGGCGAGGTCGTGCTCCTCGGCCCAGAGGTCGCGGTTGTACCAGTAGACGAGCAGCTGCCAGTCGTCCGGCCGGCCGTAGAGGCGGCGGGCCGCCTCGCGGACGGTCATCGTCTCGGTGAGCCAGACGGCCGGGCGGCCCTCCTCGGCGATGTCGTAGGCGGAGCGGGGCCGCAGGGTGAACCCGGGCGGGAGGGCGCCGGGGCGGGCCTGCGGGGCGGCGGTGGGAGCCGGTGCCTTCGTCAGCTCCCCGATCAGGGCGGCCACGTCGCGCTCCAGGCGGTCGCGGGCCCCGGCCGGGAGCCCGTCCAGGCCTGGCCCGGACCAGCGGAAGGTGGGCGCGGCCACCGTCCCGGCCGGCGCGTCGGCGGCGGCCCGGGCCAGCGCCCGGGTGAGCGCGGCCCGCAGCCGGGGGCGGTAGGAGCCCCCGGCTGCGGCGGTCGCGTCGAGGCGCAGCCGGATCGGCACGGTGACCTGGGGGATCATGCGGGGTACCGCTCCGTCCGCAGGCGGCCGGGGTCGGCCGCGGTGAGGGTGTTGCCGCCGGCGTCGGACGCGGCGTCGCCGGCCAGCAGGACCGGCCGCCCGTCGCAGCGCAGCCGGGTGCCGGCGGCGTCGAGGCGAACGGTGCTCTGGGAGACGGCGCCGTTGGCGGCGGTGAAGACGAAGGTGTCGCGCGCCGCGAACAGCGGCGGCCGGCCGTCGACCCGCAGCCGGGACGCGCTCTCGGTGGCGACCGGCCCGGCCTTCCAGGTGCCGTTGGCCGGAACGGTTCCGGCGGTGGCGGTGACGGAGTGCGCCCCGGGGGTGGCGGTCATGCCGGCTCCCCGGCGGACGCGGCCGCCAGCTCCTCGTGCCGGCGGTCGAACGCGGCCTTGTCGACCTCGGTCTCCAGGGGTTCGATGTCGGCGCGGACGGCCTTGACCTCCCAGTGGAAGGCGTGCGTCGCCGGGGAGCCGTCGACCGTGCGGACGGTGAAGCGGCCGTCCCGCACCCGGGAGGCGGCCAGCGCGCAGAGCGGCTCGTCGTCGTCCTCGAAGACCGGGGTGAGCTGGACGGTCCGGCCCTCGACCAGGGTCAGCGCCTCGAAGTACTCCGGGAGTTCGACCACCGCCCGGCCGTCGGCGAGCCGGCCCTCGCCGCGCTGGTAGACCCCGTTCTCGGGCCCCTCCAGCGCGGTGTGCAGGAGGTACTTCCGCTCGGTGTCGAGCGGGTGGTCGATGAGGAACTTCTTCTCCTTGGCGTAGACGATCCCGGTGCTGCGGATGTCGCCGTTGCCGTAGAGCCTCAGGCCCGCGCTGCCGATGTCGCCGACGTTGCCGCCGATGTAGACCCCGCCGCCGAAGTTACCGTCCCAGGCGGTGACCCGGTTGTCCACCGGCTCGTAGGTGGCGCCGACCGACAGGCCGCCCTGGACGTGGAGCAGTCCGTTGCCGCTCCAGTACTGGTTGCTGATGACGGTCTTGCCTGGCGCCGCGATGTAGAGGTTCCCGGTGCCGACCAGCGTCTTGTCCCGGCCGAGGAAGACGTCCCCGGTGGCGCGGACGTCGTTGACGCCCAGATTGCGGGCGGAGACGTCGTTGACGATGAGGTTGCGGGCGTAGACGTCGGCGTAGGGCTTGCTGTCGGCGGCGTAGTCCAGCGACGGCCAGTCGGCGCTGCGGTCGACGAACTCGAAGCCGCGCCCGGCCCGGAAGGAGAACTGGGCGTGCTGGACGCCGCTGCCGTGGAAGCCGAGTGCGCCGAGGACCTCGCCCTGCACGGCGGTGTTGCCGTCCAGCTTGCCGGTGTGCAGCATGCCGCCGCCGATCCGCAGGCGGGTCCTGGCGGCCTGGAAGAAGTCGATCAGGTCGTCGGGGTCGTTGCCGGTGCCGATCACCAGCTGGGTGTTCTCCCCGTTGTAGGGAAAGTACCGGAGGTAGGCCTCGTCGCCGGTGCCGCCGCCCGGGTCGCGGGGGAACATGATGCCGTTGGCGGCGGTGTTGCCGACCGAGGGCACGATCGCGCCGCCGGCCCGGACGTCCTTGCCGGTCAGGTTGGCGCCGGTGATGTCGCCCTCCGCCGTCAGCGCGCCCTTCACGGTGTACTGGCCGGGGATGACCAGGCCGGCCGCGACCCGGCCGGTGGCGGTCACCGTGCCCTTGCCGGCCGCCCGGCGGAAGGTGCCGAGCACGATCTGGTCCGCCCCGGCGGTGCCGGCCACCTCGACCTTGGGCTCCTCCGTCCACCGGGTCTCGCCGGGCACGCCGGTCTCGTCGCTGGGGTCGGTGGCCCGCTCGCTGTAGCGGACGGTGACCAGCAGCGTGAGGTCGCCGGCACCCGGCACCGGGACCTGCACGGAGGCCGGCAGGACGATCAGCCGGCCCTGCCGGTCGACGGCGTGGCCGGCGGCGACGGTGACAGCGGCGTCGGTGCCGGTGACGGTGAGACCGGTGACCACGCCCGGGCTGTAGAACAGCGCGGTGAGCAGCTCGCGGCGGGAGCGGTGGTAGCGCTGCTCGGTGTCGAAGTCGTCGGCGCGCAGGAACTGGTAGTCGAAGTAGCGGGGCCGCTGCATCGGCGGGACGGGCTGGGTCACGGCTTCTCCCCCTGGCGAGGCTTGAGGTAGGTGTCGACGCGGACGGTGGCGCGTACGCCGACCTGGAGTCCCGCGGTGATCGGTTTGAAGACCCGGTCGGCGAGGCGGCCGCGGCCGGGGCGGTAGTCCCGGTAGAGCCGGGACTGTTCGGGGCTGAGCGGGGTCGGGTCGGGGCCGGCGCCCAGCACCACCCGGCCGCGCCGGATCGGCGAGGTGTCGACCGCGATGCCCGCCGGGTGGACCCGGTCGAGCAGGTTCATCAGCGCCTCGTACTGCCGGTGGTCGAGGGTGCCGCCGGGCAGGTCGACGCTGAACTCGTAGGGGTCGGTGCGCCGCCGCCGGGCGTAGCCGAGGGCGACCACGACGCCGGCGCCGCCGTCGGCGGTGCGCACCGCGGTGCCGGGGCCGGTGGTGGCCGACAGGGTCAGCGAGCCGCGCAGCGGCACGGTCTGCCAGCGGAAGCCCACCGCGCGGCGGCGGTTGAGGTTGGTGCCGACCTGCGGCAGCGGGACGGCGCCGAGCACCAGGGCCAGGCCGCGGGCCCCGCCGGCCGGGGCGAGCACCACCGGCAGGGCGGAGACCAGCCACTGGTCGCGCAGCAGGCCGACCAGCCGGCGGAGCTTGCCGACCGCCTCGGCGCGGCCCGCGAGCAGGTCGGTGCCGAGCTGCCCGGGCAGGGTGATCACGGTGTACAACTCGGCGGGCAGCACCGCCAGTTGTTCGACGGCCGGGAGCGGGTTGGCGACCGCCGGCAGCCCGGCGGCACGGAACGCGGCGACCGCCGGATCGCCCGCGCCGAGCTGTTGGGCCTCGGTCCGCAGCCGCTGCACGGCCGCGGCCCGATCGGCGAGGACGACCGTCCCCGCGCCGTCCGGCGCCCAGGCCCGCAGCGCGGCGGCCAGCCCGTCGCCGAGCACCGCGTGGGTGCCCTCGTCCTGCCGGGCCGCGTACCGGGCCCGCAGCAGGTCGGCGTCGAGGTCGACGGCCATGCCGTGCAGCGGCAGGTGGGAGACGAACAGGCGGTCCCCCGCGAGCCGGTGCACGGTGGCCAGGCCGCAGGGGGTGAGCAGCCAGCGGCCGTCGGGGTCGTCGGCCGGGTCGGCGGGCGGGCGCAGTTCGGCGATCAGCGCGCGGGTCTCCGGGTCGACGGCCGGGGCGGGGTTCGGGCCGGGGTTGCGGACCCTGGCGGCGAGGGCGGTGAGTTCGGCCGCGGTGAGCGGGGTGAGGTCGGCGCCGACGCCGAGTTCGTAGCGGCTGCCGCCGGCCGGGTCCTGGACCCGCAGCACGGTACCGGGCGCGGCCAGGCCGAGGGCCCTGCGGCAGGCCGCCAGCCGGACCAGCGCGGCGGCCAGGCCGCGGGCCAGCGCGGGCCGTACGGCGGCGCGGTCGGCGAAGGTCCAGCCGGTGCGCAGGGCGGCGCGCAGCTGGGCGTCACGGGCCCGGCGGTCGGCCGACTGCGGCCGGTCCGCGTGCACGGCGTCGCCGTCCGGGCCGGGTTGGACCAGGTGGACGGCGCGGACCCGGTCGAGGACCGCGAGCCGGTCGGCCTCGCCGCCGGGCGCGACCACCCGGAACGCCATGGCCAGGCCGTTGGCGCTGTCCTCGACGCCGAACGGCGCGGCGACCGCGAAGCGGGCCAGCGCCCCGCCCTCCCCGGCCGCGCCGTTGAGCAGCCCGGCCAGGCCCTGCGGCGAGGGGACCGCCCAGGGGCGCAGCACGGCGAGGCGGGCCCGGTACTCCTCGTCGTCCTCCCGGGCCGGCTCGACGGCGGCGCCGTCGGGGCGCACGGTGAGGCGCTCGGCGAAGCGGGGCGCCCCCAGTTCGGCGCCGAGCCCGTCGAGGGCTCCGGAGCGGGCCCCGGCCAGGGTGCGGGAGGCGGCGATCTGCCGGGCGGTGCGGCGGATCTCGGCCTTGGGCGCGCCCAGCACGTACAGCAGCCGGGCGGTGGTGCCGGCCAGGTGGCGCACCCGCAGCAGGTCGGCGGCCTCGGCGGCGGGCAGCGGGTGGGCGGTGCCGTCGCCGTCGAGCCAGGCGGCGGCCAGCTCGAACGGCGCGCCGGGCGGCCAGTCGGCGCCGAGCGGCAGCGGGCGCAGCGCGTCGGCCTCGGCGTACGCGGGGACGAGCAGCGGCGGTTGGACGGCGCCCGCCACGGTGGCGGTGAGCCGCAGGCCCCGCTCGGCGAGGTCGCGGGCCGGGCCGGCCAGCACCAGCGGTCGGCCGCCGGCCGCGGCGCCCGGCAGTCGGCCGGTGAGGCGGCCGTCCGCCGCGGCGAGCGGGACGGGCTCCTCCTGCACGGCGGCGCGCAGCGGGCCCGGCAGGTGGTCGGCCATCACCCGGTGGGCGGCGGCGGGGGTCTCGACGGGCGTGGGCGCGGTCACTGGGTGAGCCCCTTCGCGTCCTCGACGAGCACGGCGATCTCGTTGGCCGCCAGCCGCAGGTTGGGACCGCCGGCGGGCGCCGCGGCGGCGCCGAGGGCGGGCGGGTACTTGGCGAGCGTGAGGCCGGTGACGTCGGCGATGCCGGGCTCGGCCATCATCGCGGCGAGCACCGCCGCGTGCCGGACCTCCTCGCCGAGGCCGAGGCCGTCGACGTACTCGGCGACCCGGGCCAGCAGCCGGGCCTTCAACTGGTCGGGCGGGGTGGTGGAGCCGCGCAGCACGAGCCGCGCGGTGAGCACCACCCCGACCTCCACGGCGGGCTGGATGCGCGGCACCACGCCGAGCGGGCGCAGGTCGTCGATCGCCCGGCGGACGGCGTCGTGCAGTCCCCCGCCGCCGGGGCCGCCCCAGATCGCGGCCGGGGTCGGCGCCACCAGCACGTTCAGCCCGAACGGGCTCGCCGCGGTGGCCTCGTCGCCGAACAGCCGGTCGATGAAGTTGCCGTCGAGCGTGCCGAAGATCGACTGGTGGATGTCGAGGCCGCCGTAGACGTCGCTGACCTGCACCTGGCGCACGCCGGGCACCTGGGCGGCGGCCAGCCGGATCGCCTCGGCGTTCCACAGCGAGCGCGGGGCGCGCAGCAGCAGCCGGCGGTAGCGGGCGTCGGGCCAGCGCCGTTCGCCGCCGGTGAGCCGGGCGGTGGCGCCGTCGATCTCGATCTCGACGCCGCCCGCTCCGGCGCCCGCGCCGGCCAGGAACTCGGCGCGCCAGGGGTCCTGCGGGTTCCAGGCGGTGATCCGCTGCTCGGCCCTGGCCGGGTCGAGGTTGCCCTCCGGGCCGGGGCGGAAGGCGACCACCGGAACGGTCGCCTGGCGCTGCTGGACGGAGAGCTCCACCCGGGCGTCGGTGGCGACGTCGTCGCCGCGCGGGGTCAGCAGGCGCACGCCGCGCGGCACCACGACCGGCACGGACGGCGTGCCGCGCAGGGTGAGCCGCAGCTCGCCGGCCGCCTCCAGGTAGGGGCGGGGCAGGCCGAGTTCGGCGCCGAGCGCGCTCAGCGCCTCGCCGCCGGCGGTGGAGACGAAGGCGTCGTCGTAGGAGGCGGCGAGGGCCGACCAGGTACGGGCGTCCTCCAGCGCGGTGACCTCCAGCAGACGGCGGATCACCGAGCCGGGGCCGAGGTCGAGGTCGGCGCCGAACACCTCGCGGGCCAGCTCGAAGCGCTCCGCCACCAGGCGGGCGTACGGCTTGGGGACGAAGCCGCGGTCGGTGACGCCGTACGGGGCCTCGCCGGGCTGCAGGAGGCCGGGGTCGGACGGGAAGGACTGGTCAGGCACGCTGCACTCCGGTGGTGAGGGTCACCGGCAGCACCGCGCCGGTGTCGGTTTCCAGGACGGCGCCGACCACCAGGGCCCGGTCGGCGCCGGACGGGTCGTCGACCCGGACGTCGAGGACGCGCCGCACCCGGGGGTCGCGCCGCAGGACGGCGAGGACGGCGACCCGGATCCGGGCGCGGACCAGCTCGGGGGTGTGCTCCTCGGCGAGCACCCGCAGGCCGTCGAAGCCGAAGCCCGGGTCCAGCGGGTCGGTGCCGAGCGCGGTGGTCAGCGCGAGGCGCACCGACTGGAGGACGGCGTCCGGGCCGGTGACGACGGCGAGGTCGCCGTCGCGCAGCAGCAGGTCGGCGGCGAGCGGGTCGGCCGCGGACGGGGCGACGGCGGACGGGCCGGTCGCGGTCGGGGCGGTCGCGGTCGGGGCGACGCCGGACGGGGCGACGCCGGACGGGGCGACGCCGGACGGGCCGGTCATGGCGGGCGCCGGCTCGGCGGGCGGCCCGACCGCGAGGTTCCAGGCGGCGGTCATCCGGTCACGTCCATGTGCCCGGTGACGGCGACCTTGACGTTCTCCGCCTTCATCGCGATGGTCTCCTGTGCCTCGAATCTCAGGTTCCTGCCGGTGAGCGTGATGGTGCCGTCGGCGGCGATCACCACGGACGCCCCGCCGTCGGCGTGCTCGATGGTGACGGCCTGCTCCCGCCCCGACCGCTCGGGGCGCACGCCGGCGCCGTGCAGCGCCTTCCGCCCGACCCGGACGGTCAGTTCGCCGACCTCGATGACCCGGTTGCCGTCGGCGTCGGTGAGGTCGTTGCTGGCGCGGTCGCCGGGGTCGGCGCCGGGCCGGTCGTCGGCGACCCCGCTCCGCTGTCCGGCCGGCACGGCGGCGGGCAGGTGCAGCCACCAGTCGCCGGGCCTGGCGGCCGGGCCCTCGCCGTCCCGCCACAGCGCGCCCACGTCCACCGCGTCGTCGGCCCGGCCCCGCCGGGGCACCAGCAGCACCCGGGTGCCGGGGTAGCGCGGCAGCACCAGCCCGTAGCGGCCCCAGGCGAACGGGGTGGCGTAGCCGACGCCGGGGAGCCGGTCCGGCTCGGTTCGGGCGGTGTCCAGCCGCCGGTGCTGCATCGGCTCGCCGTCGCCGGGCGCGAGCCCGCGCCAGACGGTGGCGGTGTGCCGGTCCGCCCCGCGCACCTCGGCGGCCTCCGGCACGGCGGCCCGGGCCGCGGCGGCGCGGCCGAGTCCGGCGACGGCCCGGGCGGCCGCGGCGGCCGGGTCCGCGGCCGGCTCGGAGCGGAGGGTGACGCGGTCGGCGGCACCGGGCCGGCCGTCCCAGGCCGCGTCGGGCCCGGTGACGGCGACGGCGGCGACCACGGTGGTGAAGCCGTGCCCGCGGTCGAGGGTGTGCCGCACCGCCGTGACGTACAGCGGCCGTGCCCCGTCCCCGGGCCGCACCAGGTCGCCCGGCAGCAGCCGGGCGTCACCGGGGAGCCCGAGCCGGACACCGGGCCGGTCGGCGCGCGCGCCGGCCAACTCCTCGGTCCAGCGCGGCCGGACGTCGTGGACGGCGACCAGGGCGGCCGGCCGGGCGCCGAGGTGCAGCACCCCGTCCCGGAACAGCGCGAGGGCGCGCCCGCCGCGGCCGTCGTGCTCGGCCAGGGCCGCTTCGAGGCCGGCCAGGTGCTCCAGGTGGCTGGGCCCGGCGGCCAGCGGTCCGCTCCGGACGGCCGCGCCGTGCGCCTGCACGTCCACGCCGGCCCGGCGGCCCACCTCGGCGGCCTGCGTACGGTGGTCGCCGGCCGGCACCGGGGTGCGGGAGGCCGCCGACAGCCGGTGGTAGGCCTCGTCGATCCCGTCCAGCCGCAACTCCGGCCCGTACCGGCCCCGGTGACGCACCGCCCGCTCGACGACCGCGGCCGCCACCCGGGCCGCCGGGTCGAAGGGCCGGTCGGCCGCCGCGCCGTGCAGGTACAGCTCGACGGTCAACGGTCCCGTCCCGGCGAGCAGTCGGTCGGCGACGGCGTCGGCCAGCCCGCGCACGGTCAGCCGCACGGTGGCGGCGGCGAGACCGGACGGCAGCGCCGCCTCGGCCCGCAGGGTGACCACGCCGCGGGTCTGCGCGCCGGACAGTTCCAGCGGCGCCGCGCCGCCGGTGATCCGCAGGGCCCAGTCGCTCACGGCGCACCCCCGAGGTCCCACCAGGCGAGCCGGATCCGGGAGCCGTGGCGGCCCGCGCCGCGTACCGAACCGGCCCGCAACTCCCAGTCCAGAAGGGCGATTTCGGTGGCGACGCGGGGCGATCCGGGCAGGTCGACGGTCCGCCGGGCCCCGGCGGTGAGCGGCAGCGCACCGGCGTAGGCACCGCCGGCCCGCAGCACCAGCCGGAACGTCCGGCCCGGGTCGGCCGGGGTGGAGACCACGGCGGCCGGGTCGGCGTCGTGCCAGGTGTCGGCGCGGCCGAGCACCGCGGCCACGAACACGCCGAGGTCGGGGTGGAGCGGCAGGTACTCGGGCAGGCCGCCGTCCAGCGCGGCGTCGACCACGGTGGCGCCGGGCGGCAGCGGGTCGGGCTCGGCGGGGGTGAGCAGCCGGAGGATCGGTGCGGTGGGTCTCAACGGTGTCCCTCCCTCGGCGGGCGGTTCGGTGGGGTCGGGCGGATCGGTGGGGTCGGGCGGTTCGTTCGGTTCACCAGGCGGTTCGTCCGGTTCGCGGGTCGGTTCGTCGGGGCACGGAGGTGGGAGGTCATCGGCGGCCGTCCCGGTCCCGGCGGCCCTCCCAGTCGGCGAGGGCCGAGAGGCCCGCCACCGCCGCGTCGGCCGGCGCGCCCGGTCCGCCCTTCCACTCGGGCGCGTGGGCGAGGGTGAGCGAGACCTCGACGACCTCCCGGCGTTCGGCCCGCTCGGCGAAGGAGAGCGAGACGATCCGCAGGTCGGTGCGGATGGTGGACTCGGCCAGCAGGGTCAGCGGCCGGTCCGCGGCCCCCGCGCCGGCCTCGCCGAGGCCGGCGAGCGCGGACCCGGCCGCGAACGCGCCGGTCCCGGTGTCGTGTTCGGCCAGCGCCTCCAGCGCCGCCTTCCAGGCGAACCGCTCGGCGCCGACCAGCAGCCCGGAGACCACGACGGTCTCCCGCACCTCGGCGGGCCCGATCCGCTCGTACGTGTACTGGCGGCTCAGGTCCAGGCTGGTCACCGCCCACAGGGGCACGGTGGCCAGCCCGTCCGAGAGGACCAGGGACGGCGGCCCGTACCGCTGGAAACTGGACACGATCGGTTCCCCCCCTCAGTCCCGGCGCGGGGCGGGATCGAGCGCCTCCAGCTGGGCGGTGAGCCGCTCCAGCACGAGGTCGGCGATGGCCTGGTGGTCGACCTCGGGCGCGTGCGCGACCTCGATCTCCACCGGGAAGTGGTAGTGCGCGGCCTCGGGCACGTGCGCTCCTCGGTTCGTGGCGGGTTCTGGCGGTGCGGGGTCCGGTCGGGCGGTCCCCGGTCGCGGGGTCCGGTCGAACGGAACCCGGCCGGGCTCCGACCGGGTCGGCGTCCGGCGGTGCCGGGCCGGCGGCCGGGTGCGGCCGCCGGCGTCGGGCCGGGCGGGCGCGCGGATCAGGGGATCGCGACCGCCGGACCGGACTTGCCCTCGACCTTCGCCGCGAGCGAGAAGCCGGAGAAGGTCGCGGTCGGCGCGCCGGAGACGCTCGCCGACTGCGCGGAGGCGGTGATCACGCAGTCCGACATGACCACGGTCCGGAAGGACCAGTCGGTGCCCGACTGCTCCTGGAGGACGATGTCGAAGCGGCCGCCGCGCAGCGCGATCGCGGTGAGCTCGGCGGCGGCGGGACCGATGGCCTTCACCGTCATCGAGAAGTTGACCTGCGACGGCTGGTAGACGACGCCGATGTGCGTCGCGCCGAGCGAGTGCAGCGGCTCGGCGTTGAGGTTGAAGGTGGTCGACATCGAGTCGATCGGGGCGATCTCGGCGCTCTTGCCGGCGTCGTCGATGTACGCGACGGCCAGGCGGGTGTTCCAGTCGGCCATGGTGGCGGGCTCCCAGGGTCCTCGGCGTTGGCGGGTGGCTAGTAGGTGACGGCGAGCTTGACGTGCAGGCGGTGCACGGCCGGGCCGTAGGTGATCGAGGTCTGGACGTCGACCGCCCGCTGCTCGCGCGCGGCGCGCACGGCGTCCCGGTCCGCCTGGGTCCACTCCGTCTCCGGGCGGCCGAGGACCTCCAGCACCGGGATCCGCACCTCGAACCCCGCGATGACCGCCTCGCGCAGCAGGCCGCCGAGGATGCCCTCGGTGCGCTGCTTGAGCATGGTCAGGCCGGTGCGGGTGATCCGGGCGTCGCCGACGCTGCCGATCAGCCCGGCCCGGAGCAGGAACTCCACGTGGTCCACCACCCGCCGCAGGTCGATGTACCCGTACGCGGGGTCGGTGGTGAAGGTCTGGCCCTCGGCCAGGTGAAGGCCCTCCCCCGCGATCAGCGCCGGGTCGATCACCGGGTTCAGGCCGGCCTTGGAGAGCTCGATGATCTCGGACGGCCCGTACTGCTTCTCCTTCGCGATCCGCACCCCCTTGACCTGCTTGAGCAGCAGCGAGACGTGCGGCGGGTGGGCGGCGATCACCGCGGCGGTGGCGGCGGCGACGTCGCCGTCCGCGCCCCGGGCCGCGACCAGGACCATCCGGCCGCTGTCGCTGCGCAGCTTGAGCAGCGCCGGGGTGACCACCTTCGCGACGTAGTCCGGCGCCTTCTCCACCTTGGGGTCGATCATGGCGACGCCGATCCGGCGCAGCCCCTTCGCGGAGATCTCCTCGACGTGCGCGCGCAGCGCCAGCAGGCCGGCCGGCGGGGTGTCGGTGCCGATGTCGGTCACGCCGGCCAGGCAGACCACCGACACGTCGTCGACCGCCTCCAGGGCGGCCAGCCCGGCGGCGTGCTCGGTGCCCTTGGCGCGCACGCCGTAGATCTTCTGCGGCACCCGGTCCTGGGTGAGGGCGAGCAGCAGCGCCTTCTGCAGCACGGTGTCCTGGCCGAACAGGGCGCGCGCCTCGTCCGGAGTGGTGACGACGTACGGGACGTTGACGGCGGCGCCGCCGCCGCTCGCGCCGTCCGGGGTGGTGCCGACGATCGCGATCACCCCGCTGGACGGCTGGACGCGGGGCGTCAGCCCGGACTTGTCGATCTCGATGTCGACGAAGGGGTACGCAGTGGGCATGGCTTTCCTCTCCTGCTCTCCCGCCGGTGAACCGGTCGGTGGAAGCGGTCAGTTCTGGGATGTCGCGGTGTCGGGGACGACCAGCAGGGCGATTCCCTGGGCGGCGAGCAGTCGCCCGGCCGCCGCCGCGCGGGCGGCGCGCTGCTCGGCGGGGCCGGCGGCCGCGGCGCCGCCGGGCCAGTCCGGGTCGTCGAACACCGCCGGCGGCACCAGCCAGCCGACCTGGGCCCGGCCGCGCGGCGCCGGCGGCACCGGCCCCGGCGCCGGCGCCGCGCCGAGCGCGCCCAGCGCGTCGGCCAGCGCCCGGCTCTCGGCCAGCAGGTCGGCGGGCCGGACCGACTCGCGGACCAGCAGGGCCGCCAGCACCGGCAGGACCACCGGGCGGGGCGCCCCCGCGCCCGGCCGGTAGCGGACCGTCAGCTCCGGCCCGTCGGCCGGAGCGTGGGGCGCGGCGTCCACGGCACCGACCCGGTCGACGCCGGCGCCGGTGCGCACCGTCACGCTGCCGCGCCACAGCACGTCGGCGGTGGGCCCGGCGGCGAGGCCGGTCAGGGTGAACCGCCCCTCCTGGCGGGTTCCGCCGGGCGCGGACCAGCCGCCCTCGGCGGTGACCGGGCGATCCAGGCGGACGCCGAGCCGCAGCTCGTCGAAGGCCGCCCGGTACGGGCCGGTCACATCGGCGGCCGTCTCGTAGCCGGCCGCCACCAGGTTCTCCAGCGACCGCTGGTCGAACAGCCGGTCCCGCTGCTCCGGATCGGCCAGTCGGACCATGGTGCGGTCGCGGAAGTCCATCTCGTCCCCTCTCGGTCTGTCCGGTCTGCCCGGTCTGCCGGTGAACCGCTCGGTCCGGTCCGGTCCGGGGTTCCGTCATCCGCCACAGAGCGTGTCCGTCGGCGCGTGCAAACCGCGTGCAACCGGCGTGCATGACGCGTACACGAGGAGGAGAAGCCGGGTAGAACGGCGCTGGATCGTCAACGAAGTCTGCACACGGTCAAGCGTTTAGTCGCTGTTGAGTGGCCGTCTACGCGCAGAGAGCACGCTGCTCGCTCACGGTTGGAACAACCGGGAACACGAACGACATGGAAGGTGGCGCAGCGTGATCGGCAGCGCGGGCGGCGGAGCGGGCGGCAGATCCGGTGGAGTGGGCGGTCGGGCGGACGGAGCGGGTTGCCGGGCCGACGGCGGAGCGTACGGCGCGGGCGGGGCCTGGGAGTTGCGCGCCCTCGGCCCGCTGGAGATCCGGTTCGACGGCGGGAGCCTGCCGATCGGCGGCACCCGCCAGCGGGCGGTGCTGGCCACCCTGCTGCTCTCCCCCGGCCGCCCGGTGCCGGTCGGGCCGCTGATCGACAACGTCTGGGGCGGGCGGGAGCCCGCGAGCGCGCTCAACACCCTGCAGAGCTACGTCTCCCGCCTGCGCACCGCCCTGGCCCGCCCGGGCGACACCGGCGGATCCGCGCCGCACCTGCTCGGCGGCCCGTCCGGTTACCGGCTCGTCGTCCAGGACGACCAGCTCGACTACCGGCGCGCCGAGCGGCTCCTCGACGACGCCCGGACGTCGTTCGCCGCCGGCGACCCGGTCGCCGCCCATGTGTCGGCCCGGGAGTCGCTGGCACTCTGGCGGGGCCCCGCCCTGGGTGAGCTCCAGGGCCTGCCCGCGTTCCAGTGGGAGGCCGCCCGGCTGGACGAACTCCGGCTCGGCGCCGAACAGCTGGTCGCCCAGGCGGACCTCGCACTCGGCCGGTCGGAGGAGGCGGTGGCGCGGCTTCGGCGACTGGCCTCCGGCCACCCGCTGTGGGAGCAGCCGCAGGCGCTGCTGATGCAGGCCCTGTACCGCACCGGTCGGCAGGCCGAGGCGCTCGCGCTCTACCAGCGGACCCGCCGCCGGCTCGTCGACGAGCTCGGCATCGAGCCCGGCGCGGAGCTCGCCGGGGTCCACCGCGCCATCCTGCGCCAGGACCCCCTGCCGGAGCGGGTCCGGGAGTCCGCCCCGGGCGGGACGCTTGCCCGTTCGGGCAGTGTGGAGCGGCACGGCGGGGACTGTGCGGGCGACCCGCGTTGACACCCCTGTTGGTCTAGTCCACCGTAGTCGGAAGGCCGGGCTTCGAATCGCCTGAGGCCTGGTGAACGCGCTTGTCAGCAGCGCGAATTCACCGCGTCCCAGGTCCGCGCCCCCCGGCGGGCCCGGGACGCGGCGCTGTGGGGGCGGCCCCGGTCCCGCCGCGGGCGGGCGCCCCTCGGGGCCCGGCGGATCACCCCCTCGGCATCCGACGACCACTCAGCTCACCCATCGGAGAAGCGGCATGAGAAGAATCCGCCCCGCCCTGCCCGCCGACCGGGCCCGCGGCGCGATGATCACGACCCTCGCAACGGGGGCCGTGCACGCCGCCGACCGAAACGAACACGCCCGCCTGCTAACCGAGTTGGCCGCAGCCGAGCCGACCGGAACGGTGCGCGGATGACGGCGGCCACCGGTACGGAATCGGGCGTCACGGAGGCGGTCGTGTTCCGCCGGCTCGCGGAGGGCGACTGGGACGCCGTGGTGGAGCTGGAGGCCGCCGCGTACGCCGCCGACGGCCTCTCGGAGGGCCGCGAGGCGCTGTACTCCCGCGGCCAGGCCTCGCCCGACACCTGCTACGTCGCCGAACACGACGGCCTGGTCGTCGGCTACCTGCTGAGCCTGCCGTACCCGCTCTACCGGTGCCCGGACCTGAGCAGCCCGGAGGAGGCCGTCTTCGAGTCGGCCAACCTCCATGTGCACGACCTCGTCATCACCGAGGAACTGCGCGGCCGGGACCTCGCCCTGCGCTTCATCCGGCACCTGCGGGAGGAGGCGCGCCGGCGGGGCTTCGAGCGGATCTCGATGGTCGCGGTGCGCCGCACCGACATCCTGCTCACCCTGCTCGGCTACCGCGCGCACCGCGAGGTGGCCGTCCCGGAGTGCTACGGCGAGCGCGCCGTCTACATGTCGATGCCGGTCGACCGGTAGCCCCCGGCCCGCGCGGGGCCGGCGGCGCCCTGTTCGTACGCCTCGATGGTGCGGACGAACAGGGCGCGCTCCTCGGGCGCGAGCGGTTCGAAGGCGCGGCGCCAGGCGGCCGCGCCGTTGGCCAGCCAGCCCTCGATCGCCGCCCTGGTCTCCGGCTCCCCGGTGATGGCGACGATGGTGCGCCGCCGGTCCCCCGGATCCTCCCTGCGCTCCACCACCCCCTGCCGGCAGAGATCGCTCACCATCAGACTCACCGTCGTCGGCGCCACCTCCAACCGCGCCGCCAACCGGTTCACCGGCATCGGCCCGTCGAACAACAGGTACGACAGCATCGACAGATGACGGGGCGCCAGATTCGCCGAACCCAAAGCCTCCGGCACCGGCGTCCGCTTCAACCGCGCCGCCACCCTCGGCATCAGGAGCAGCATCGCGCGCACCGCCTCGTCCGCGCTCAGACCGTCCTCGGGCACCGTGGCCATCCGCCCCGCCCTCCTCTCCTCGCCCACACCGTACCGGACCGCCCCGCCGCCCCCGGCCGGGAGCGGTCGCCATCGCCGCTGGTCAGTACGCCTGGGGCGGGGCGGTGATGTCGGGGACGGACGTGGGGGCGGGCACCGCCTCGAAGCGGAACACCTGGCCGGACTCGGCCGGATCGCAGGCCAGTTGGACCACCGGGGTGCGGGCCGTCGTATCGGCCCCGCCCGGCACCGTCAGGCAGGAGCCGCTGTGCTGCGGCACGATCCGGAAGCCGCCGCCCGCGGCCGGCTCCAGGCGGAAGCGCTCCGAGATGCCGCGGCCGCCGCAGTAGTCGTCCGCCGCCGGAGCGGCCGGCCGGGTGCTGCCCTTGTCCACCCCGAGGCAGCCGTAGCCGAACACCGGGTGCAGCGAGCGCAGCCGGAACAGCCCGGCGTCCAGCGGCTCCAGGGAGTACACCGGGAAGGCCGCGGCGCAGTCCGCCTGGTAGACGTGGCCCTTGCCCTCGTCCTCGCGTTCGGAGAAGCACAGGCCCGAGGCGTCCGAGCGGATCCGGTAGGTGCCGGACGGCGGGGCGCCCGGGCCCGGGGCGGCCCGGTCCGCCGCCCCGTCGTCCGCCGTCAGCAGGTAGGCGCCGCCGCCCAGCAGGGCCGCTGCCGCGACAGCGGCGAGGGCGAGCAGCCGGGGTCCCGGTCGGCGCGCGGGAGGCGGCGGCGGTGCGGGGGCGGCGGGGTCCTCGTCCGGCTCCGGGCAGGGGCCTGTGGCGATCCGCTGCCACGCCGCGAGCCAGGCGCCGGTGTCGGCGTCCTCCCCGCAGGCCCGCAGGAAGGCCAGCAGCACCTCCTGCCTCGGCAGGGTGTCGCGCCGCAGCAGATCGGCCGTCGTGCTGCGCGGCAGCACCTCCCCGCGCTCGGCCGCGCGCTCCTCCAGCTGCCGGAAGGACAGCCCCGACCGCTCCTTCAGTTCCCGCAGCAGTGCGGCGAACTCCGCCGCGTTCCGGGCGTCCTGCGGCTTCCCTCCGCCCCGCCCCGGCTCCTTGCCCTCTGATCCGTCCCCGTCCCGGTCGCGCATGCGCCCGATCCTCCCCGAGCCGCGCCCGGCCGGGCAAGAGCACCTTCGGCCGACCTGACCGGCCGGTTCAACTCCACAGCGGTCCAGACCTGTTGCCCACCCGAGCCATCAACGGCACCACACCGGGAGACACCCCGTCAGCACCCGCAGCGGAGCTGGGAGCGCAGAAACGTTTCCGCACGCGCAGAAAGTCGGCCCGACCGACTTCCCACTCCACACCAGCCCCCAACTTCGAGGTGCGAGCGGCCCCGGCAAGCGCGGAAGCGCTTCCGCACGCGCGCAGAAAGTCGGCCCAGCCGACTTCCCACTCCACACCAGCCCCCGGCACGGCGGGTGAAGGAGCATTCCTCCGAAGCGGGAGCGACCCCGGCAAGCGCGGGAACGTTTCCCCACGCGCGCAGAAAGTCGGCCCAGCCGACTTCCCACTCCACATCAGCCCCGACACCGCGAGTGAGGGAACGTTTCTTCTTGGTGGGGGGAGTTCTTGTGGGTGTCAGCCGGTGGGGTGGGTGAGGAGGTGGCCGGTGGGGGTGGTGGAGAGGAGGTGGCCGGTGTGGGCGGTGAGGGTGCGGGTCGGGGGGAAGGGGGTGGTGGGGGTGAAAGGGGGGTCGGGGGTGGTGGTCGGGGGGCGGGTGGTCAGGCCGGTGGGGGTGGTGGCGTGGAGGCGGCCGCCCAGGACGGTGAGGGTGGTGGCGCCGGCAGCGCCGCAGAGCGGGCGCCAGGGGGCGTCCGGGTCGGTGGCGGGACGGTGGTGCAGGGTGTCGTCGTACGGGGTGACGGCGAAGAGGGTGCCGTCACACATCGCGAGGGCGGCCGTGCCGGGCGGAGTCCGGCCGACGGGCGTCCAGGGGGCCGGACCGGGGACGGGGTCGCGGACCAGGAGCCGGTCGTCCTCGGTGACCGCGAGCAGGGCGAGCGGGATCGGGCCGGCGGCCTCGCGCGGGGCGGTCAGGCAGCGGATCCGCGGCGCGGACGCCTGGCCCGCGGCCTGCGGGCACGGCGTCCACGGGAGGTTCTGGTCCGAGGGCTCCCGGTGCAGCAGGGTGGTGCCGTCCGCGGCCACCGCGAACAGCAGGCCCTCGCACGCGGCGAGCGCGCGGACGCCGTCCGCCCGGCCGACGGTGTGCCAGCGCGGCGCCGGGGCGGCGCCGCCGAGCCGGTCCAGCACGTTGCGGGTGATCCGGTCGACCACCGGATCACCTAGCGCCCGGCCCCAGTTGATGGTGGCCGCGTTGAAGACGGTGCCGGCGCCGAGCCGGAACACGCCCATCGTCGCCCAGCCGCCCTGCCCGTAGCGCCGCCAGTGCCGCAGGTCGGCGGTGGCGAGCACGGCGAAGGAGCGCGGCGTGCCGTCCCGCCCGGTGGCCCGCGGCACACCGGCGGACCAGTCGAGTTCGGCGGCGTCGGTCTCGTAGCCGAGCGAGCCCCGGGCGAAGCCGTCGCCGTCGGCGAGTCCGGTGCCCGCGAAGACCCAGTGGTCGGCGAAGCGGACGGTGTAGGACTCGCGGCCGATCACGGCCATGCCGTCGCCCCAGGCACCCGCGCCGTGGCGGAAGCTGACGCCGGTCATCCCGTTCTCGGGCCGCTCCACCGGGGAGCCGGACCATTCGACGGTGGCCCGGCGCGGGTCGGTGGCGGTGACCGGATCGGCGGCGGCCTCGCGGTGGCAGACCATCGAGCGGCCGCCGTCTGGCTCGTCCTCGATCCGGATCTGCCACCACGCCGTGTTGGCCGCGAAGAAGGCCAGGTTGCCGCCCCGGCGGGCGAACTCCTCGACGCTGTCGCGCATGCCGGCCGACCAGTACTCGTCGTGCCCGTTGACCACCAGCAGCCGGTAGCGGGCCAGGGCCTGCGCGAAGGACCGGTCGTCCAGGTCGAAGCCGGAGCAGTACTCGACGGGGTACCCGGCGCGGGGCAGCCAGCGAAGCAGCGGCTCCTCCCAGCGCTCCGGCGGCGGCCCGCCGCCGGGCGCGTCGAGCCGGGCCCGGACCGCGCGGTCGGGCTGCTCGGCGTAGTAGAGGCCGCGGCCGGGCTGGCCGGCCCGGTGGTAGGCGCGCCAGGTGGCGAACGGGACGGAGACGAGGATGCCCGAGCCGGCGCCGGGGCGGGCGGCCCGCACCACGAACCACACCTCGTGCTCGGCGTCGCGCTCGGGCGCCGACCGCTCGGGGCGCTCGTCGTGGAAGCTCGCCCGGTAGAGCGAGCTCGGCCAGTGCGCGGGGACGTCGAGGTCCCACCGGGTGACGCCGGCGAGCGCCGCCTTCAGCCGCACCTCCCCGCTCACCTCGTCGGTGACGACCACCCGGCCGCGCAGCGGACGCCCGTCCGTGCCCCGGGCGCCGAGCCGGAAGCGGAGCCGGCCGCCCTGGAGGCAGGAGGTCGCCTCGGCAGCCGCCAGCGGACGCGCGACGCCCCCGGCGCCGGCCGCCGTCACGGGGCCGTGTCCCGGTGGCCGGTGGCCTGGCCGGCGGCGAACCCGCCCAACAGGCCGGGCAGCGCCGCGAGCCGGGGCGGGGCGCCCGCGGCGGAGGCGACCACCACCTCCTCGATCGCCCGAAGATGGGCGTGGATCGCCGCCGGCGGCAGATGCGCGGTGTCGGCGGTGAGGGTGACGGTCAGCGCGGAGCCGTCGCCGGTGAGGTGGAGGCAGTACCGGCAGGCCACCAGCTCCTGGGTGGCCGGGAAGTCCAGCACGGTCCGCCGGCGCAGCCCGGACAGCTCCTCCGGGCTCGGCAACTCGTCGGCCGACAGCGGACGTTCGACGAGCCGCATGTCGTTGAAGCAGCAGTACGGGTGCACCTCGGTGCCGCGCTCGCGGGCGATCCGGGCGAGCAGGGCGTCCCACTCCACCGGGTCGTACGCGGCCGCCCGGTAGCCGGCCAGCGCGGCCCGCCAGGCCGTGGGAAGCAGGTCGGTGAAGACGGCGCCGCCGTCGAGGTCGGCGGGCAGGTCCAGGACGACCAGGGCGTCCTGGGAGAGCGTGCCGACCAGGTCGCGGTGGTCGGCGGCGGCCCGGTTCCCGGCGATCGGCATGACGGCCGCCGCCGGGTGGCCCCGGTCGGCGGCCACCAGCGCGGCCGCCGCGGCGAGCAGCACCGTGGAGCCGCTGACCCGGTGGACGGCCGCGAGCGCGTCCACCGCCCGGGGCAGCGCCGCCGACACCAGTCGCCCGGTCCAGAACCGGGGCGCGAGCGGTTCCGCCACCGGCTCGGGGAACATCGTCACCGGCATCCGCCGCAGGTCCGCCTCCCAGCGGGCCAGCGCCGCCGCGCCCCGGCGGCGCCCGGCGGGGCCGTGCTGCTGCCGGGCGAGGTCGTAGGGGGTGACGGCGACGGGGCGGCCCGCCGAGCCTCGGCGCACCAGCAGCCGCAGGTCGCGCACCAGTACCTCGGCGCCGTGTCCGTCCGAGGCGAGGTGGCACAGGGCGAACACGGCGTGGGTGATCCGTCCGGCGCAGCGCACCGCGCCGAACCGCACGGGCCACTCCCCCGTGTAGTCGAAGCGCCGCCCGGTGAGGCCCGCCAGCAGTTCCTCGGCGGCCCGGTCGGTGCGCGCGGGGTCGGGCTCGTCGCGCACCTCGACGGCGATCTCGCCTTCGGAGGCGAGCAGTTGGCCGGGTTCGCCGTCCTCGTCGAGGACCAGCCGGGTGCGCAGCGCCTCGTGCCGGCCGAGCAGCGCGGCGAGGGCGACGGCCAGCCCTGCCTCGTCGACGGGGGCGCCGCGGTCGGCGAGCGGGAGGATCCGGCCGAGGTTGAAGTAGTGGTCGTTGGGCGCGGTGCGGCCGATGGCGTGCCAGATGGCTCGCTGGCCCCAGGTCAGCGGGGCGCGGCCGGACCGGGCGCCGCCGAAGGGGACGGCCAGGGCCGTCGCGGGGCCCGCCGCGATGGTCGATCCGCTCATCCGGTGGGCTCCACGACGGCGGCGTGACCGTTCAGCCGGGCGGCGAGGGCGGTCAGGCCGCCGGAGTGCAGGGCGGGGTCACCGAGGTCGATCAGCACCTCGAACTCCTCCTCCAGGCCGTCGGCGAGCCGCAGCAGGGCGAGGGAGGAGACGCCGAGGGCGGTCAGCGACTCCTCGGAGTCGAGGAGGTCCGCGACGGTGAGCCCGCCGTCGGTGGCGGCGGACACCAGCTCGGCGAGCCGGTGGCGCAGGTCGGCGGGGGCGCTCACCGGGCCGCCTCCCCGGCCGCCGCGGCCTGCTCGGCGAGCCGGCGGCGCAGGCTGAGCGGGCGGATGTCCGGCCAGACGCGGTCGACGTGGGCGGCGCACTCCTCCTCGGTGCCGGTGAAGCCCTCGGCGCGCCAGCCGGCGGGCAGCGGGGATCCGGCGGGCCAGAGGGCGTGCTGCTCCTCGTCGTTGACGACCACCCGGTAGGGGGCTTCGGTGCTCATGGGGGCTTCGGCGCTCACGCGCGCTTCGGTGCTCACGGGGTTCACTCCTGACGCAGATCGGTGACGGCGGCGGCGACGCCGCGGGCGGTGGGGGTGTCGAAGAAGACGTCCAACGGGACGGCGACGCCCAGCTGCTGGCGGATCCGGGCGGCGATCGCGGTGATCAGCAGGGAGTGGCCTCCGAGGTCGAAGAAGTCCTCGTCGGGGCCGAGGTCGTCCAGCCGCAGCACCTCGCGCCAGATGGCGAGGACGGCGGCGGCGGTCGGGTCGCACTCCGGCTCCCCCGCCGGACCGGCGTCGACCGGACCGGGTCGCTCGACGGCGGGTTCGGGCAGGGCGCCGCGGTCCAGCTTGCCGTTGGGCGTGAGCGGGAAGGCGTCCAGGACGGTGTACGTGCCCGGCAGGACGGCCGCCGGGAGGGTGGCCGCGAGGTGGGCGCGCAGTTCCTCGGGCGCGGGTGCGGTCGGCCCGACGGGGACGAGGTAGGCGGCGAGGCGGCGGTCCCCGTCCGGGCCGTGCAGGGCGGCGGCGGCCTGGGCGACGGCGGGGTGCTCGGCCAACCGGGCCTCGATCTCTCCGAGTTCGACGCGGTGGCCGCGCAGCTTGACCTGGGTGTCGGCGCGGCCGACGAACTCCAGCCCGCCGCCGGGGCGGCGCCGGACGAGGTCGCCGGTGCGGTAGACCCGGGAGCCGGGCGGGCCGTAGGGGTCGGGCAGGAAGCGGCGGGCGGTCAGTCCGGGGCGGCCCCGGTAGCCGTGCGCGACGCCCGCGCCGCCGAGGTACAGCTCGCCGGGCAGCCCGTACGGCACGGGCTGCAGGCGTTCGTCGAGGACGTAGGCGCGGGTGTTGGCGAGCGGCTCGCCGATGCTCACCCGGCCGTCCGGGGCGGCGGGTTCGGCGAGGGTGGACCAGACGGTGGTCTCGGTGGGTCCGTAGACGTTGACCAGCCGGGCGGTGGCGGCGGTGAGGTCGGCGGCGAGCGGGGCGGGCAGCGCCTCACCGCCGGTGAGCGCGGTCAGACCTCCGGAGCGGGACCGCGCCAGGCCCGCCTCCAGCAGCACCCGCCAGCCGCTGGGCGTCGCCTGGACGTGGCCGACCTTCTCGCGGGCGATCAGGTCGAGCAGCGCGGGCCCGTCCCGGTGCGCGCCCTCGGGGGCGAGGACGACGCGGCCGCCGGTGATCAGCGGAAGCAGCAGTTCGACGGTGGAGATGTCGAAGGAGAGCGAGGTCAGGCCGAGCCAGCGGTCCTCGGGGCCGGCGCCGAGGTGGTCACGCAGGCCGCCGAGCAGGTTGGCGAGCGCTCCGTGCGGCACCTCGACGCCCTTGGGGGTGCCGGTGGAGCCGGAGGTGTAGAGGAGGTACGCGGGGTGCTCGGGCGAGGGTCCGGCGGAGAGCTCCACGACCGCGTCGGTGGGCGCCAGCTCGGCCGGGTCGAGGTCGCCGGGCGCGGCGGGCTCGCGGGTGATCCGCAGGGCGAGGCCGGAGTCGGCGCGCAGGAAGGCGAGCCGCTCGGCGGGGTACTCGGGGTCGAGCGGAAGGTAGGCCGCTCCGGACGCCAACACGGCCAGCACCGCCACGAGTTGGTCCCGGCCGCGCGGCAGCGCGATGCCGATCAGGGTGCCGGGCCCGGCGCCGTGCCGGGTGAGCGCGGCGGCGGCGTGCGCGACGAGGCGGGCGAGGTCCCGGTAGCGGTACGCGACGCCCTCGGCGACCAGGGCGACGGCCTCCGGCGCGGCGGCCGCGCGGGCGGCGAACAGCGCGGGGACGGTCGTCGCGGTGAGCCCGGGTCGCGGTGCGGGCGAGGCGAGCTGGGCGGCGCGCTCGTCGGCGCCGAGCAGCGGCAGGCCTCCGACCGGGGTGGCGGGGTCGGCGAGGGCGCCGTCCAGCAGGGTCGCGAAGTGGCCGGCGATCCGCTCCGGGGCCCCGGGCGCGAAGGCCTCCGCCCGGTACTGCAGGCTGATGTCCAACGCATGGTCGGAGTCGACGAGTTGGAGGTTCAGGAGGTTGCGAGCGGTGCCCGCGAAGCCGATCCAGCGGACGGTGGCGGCGAGGCCGGGGCCGAAGTCGGGCCGCGGCGCGCCGACGGGCCGGCGGCGGTAGCTGACGGAGAGCGGGGTGAGCGCGGTGCGCGGGGTGAGGCCGCGCACCGCCCGCCCCAGCGGGACGGCCCGGTGCGGGTAGAGGCCGCGCAGCCCGGCGCGCACCGCGAGCGCGTGCCCGGCGAACGGCATGTCCGCCAAGGGTGCGGTGAACAGCGGGAGTTCATTGACGGCGAGGCCGACGGCGAACGGCTCGCCGGGGCGGCGGACGGACAGCTCGACGGCGGTGGCCGACGTCGGGTTGCCGTAGCGCAGCAGCAGGGCGTGCCAGGCGGCGGTGAGGAGTTCGAAGCGGGTGACGCCCAGGCGCTCGGCGGTCGCGACGAGCGCGGCGTGCCGGGCGCCGTCGATCCGGAGACCGACCGAGCCCCCTGGGCCGGGCAGGGTGCCCGGGTCGGTGACGGTCCGCATCCCGGGCAGGAGCGGCAGGCCCGGCTCGCGCCACCGCTCGGCCCAGTACCCGGCGGCGGCCCCGGCGGACGGCTCGCCGACCGCCACCGCGCCGGACGGCGGGGCGGGCGCCTCGCCCCGGTGGGCGGCGGCGAGGTCGGCGACCAGTTGGTCCTTGGACTCGCCGTCGAAGGCCAGGTGGTGGGCGGCGACCAGCAGTACGTGCCGTTCCGCGGCCGTCCGGTACAGGGTGAAGCGGGCGAGCGGCCCGGCCGCGAGGTCGAAGCGGGCGGCGCTCTCGTCGGCGAGCAGCTTGTCGAGGTCCTCGGCGGGGCAGTCGACGGTCCGCAGCTCCGGCGCGGGCCCGGGCCGCACGGCGGGGCCGTCGGGGTCGATCCGCCCGGCGAGCACGGGGTGCCGCCGGACCACCCGGGCACAGGCCCCGGCGAGGGCGGCCGCGTCCAGCGGGCCGGTGAACTCCACGGTGACGGCGAGGTGGTAGGCGGCGCCGGCGTCGAGGGTCTGCTCGGTGAGCCAGACGCCGTGCTGGGCGGGGCTGAGGGGGACGGTCATCGGATGGCCTCGCTGGTGGTGGGGGTCTCGCCGGAGGTGGGGGGCTCGCCGGAGGCGGAGGGCAGATCGGGGCCGTCGCCGGTCACCAGGCGGCGCAGTTCCCGCTTGAGCACCTTGCCGCCCTCGTTGCGCGGCAGCGCGTCGCGGTACAGCACGGTGGCGGGCAGTTCGTGCGCGGCGAGGTGGCCGAGCAGGAAGCCGCGCAGCGCGGCGGCGGTCGGCGGCTCGGCGCCCGGCACGGGCACCAGCACGGCGGCGACCACCGCGCCGAGCACGGGGTGCGGGACGCCGAACGCGGCGGCGTCGGCGATCAGCGGGTGGGCGTGCAGGGCGTTCTCGACCTGCAGCGTGGACACCTTGTGGGCACCGGACTTGACCACGTCCTTCTCCCGGTCGAGCAGGTGCAGGAAGCCGTCGGCGTCGATCCGGCCGAGGTCGCCCATCCGCACCCACGCGCCCTGGAACACCGTGCCGTCCCGCTCGCCGAGGTAGCCGCGCGGCGCGGTCGGCGAGCGCAGCCACAGCTCGCCCGCCTCGCCGGGCGGCAGCGGCCGGCCGTCGGCGTCGGTGATCCGCAGGTCGGCGAGCGAGGCGGGCGCGCCGGGCGAGTCGGGGTGCCCGGGGTCGAACAGCAGGGTGATCTGGGCGGGCGCGGCCTCGGTGGAGGTGTAGTAGTTGGCGATCTGGGCCCGAGGGAAGGCCCGGCTGAGCGCGAGGGCGACGGGCTGCGGCAGCGCGGCGGCGGTGGAGCCGACCAGCCGGACGCCGTCCAGGTCGGCCTTGGCCAGGGCGGCCGAGGCGAGCAGTTCGATCGCCATGGCGGGGACCAGGAAGACGCTGCCGATGCCGTGTTCGGCGATCAGCCGGACGAACCGCAGCGGGGTGAACTGCGGTGCGGCCACGCAGGTGGCGTGCGCGTTGAGCGCGTTGACCAGCATGGTCTGCCCGGCGTTGGTGCCGACCGGGAAGGCGTGCAGGAAGGCCCGGGAGTGGCGCAGCGGGCGGCGGCGCTCGTCGAGGGTGCAGCCGTACACCAGGTTGGCGTGGGTGGCGGTGACCCCCTTGGGGGTGCCGGTGGTGCCCGAGGTGTAGAGGATCTGGGCGGGCGCACCCGGGTCGGCGGGCGGCAGGTCCGGCTCGGCGGGGTGGCCGACGGCGTCGGCCTCGGTGAGCGCGCGCACCGCGGAGACGTCCGGCGCGCCGCCGGTGTGCAGCAGCAGCGCCGCGCCCGAGTCGGCGAGGGCGTGCGCGGTGACGGCGGGGGCGAGCCGGTCGGAGAGCGGGACGGCGACGCCGCCGGCCCGCAGCACGGCGAGGTGGGCGACGGCGTAGGCCGTCCAGTCCGCGGTGCCGTGGCGCAGGCCGACCCGGTCGCCGGGGCGCAGTCCGGCGGCGCGCAGGGCGGCGGCGAGGGCTCCGGAGCGGGCCTGCCAGGCGCCGAAGTCCAGCCGGTCGGCGCCGTTGACGACGGCGGTCCGGTCGGGGTGGGCGGCGGCCCGGTGGGCGAGCAGCTCGGGCAGGCTGGTGGGGACGGCGCGGTTCACACGGCCTCCCGGGTGCCCTCGGAGGAGCGGCGGTCGGCGGAGCGGACGTCGGCGGAGCGGCGGTCCGCGGCCCGGGCCGCGGCGGCGCGGGCGCGTTCGCGCAGGCCGACCAGGTCGTCCGGCTCGGCGTCCGGCACCTCGCGGTCGAAGCGGGCGAGCGCGGGCAGCCGCAGGCCGACGGCCACCAGGACGAGCATGGCGAGCCCGAACAGCACGTACATCAGCGCGATGCCGCGCCCGGGCCCGGTGCCGATCAGCGGGCCGAAGACCGGGGCGAGCGCGCCGTCCGGCTCCATCAGCGGGCCGAACAGGGCCGAGCCGAGCGGGGCGATGACGCCGTGGCCGAGCGGCAGGGTGGACCAGGCCACCAGGGTGTTCAGCGCGAAGACCCGGCCGTGGAACCGCTGCGGGACCTTGACCTGGACGATCGTCGAGTAGACGCCGTTGACCAGGGAGAGCGCGAAGGACATCCCGAACGCCCCGGCGGCGATCACCCAGAGTCCGGCGTGCAGGCCGGTGACGGCGCCGGCCAGGGCGAGCACGGCGGCCAGGCCGAGCATGCCGCGCAGCCGGTGGCGGCGCGGTCCGCCCCAGAAGCCCATGGCGATGCCGCCGAGCAGGGCGCCGGCACCGCCGGCGACGGCCACCCGGGCGGCGCCGTCGAGGTCGGAGAAGGCGAGCACCATCGGGGTGGTGAGCAGGAACAGCGGGGAGAGGAAGACGTTCAGCCCGGCGAACCAGAGCAGCATGGAGCGGAAGCCGCGCTGGCGCCAGGAGTAGCCGAAGCCCTGCTTGATCTCCTCGACCAGCGGCTCGCGCCTGGTCCACGGCAGGGTGCGCGGGAAGCGCACCGCCAGCAGGATGCCGACGGCGATCGTGTAGCTGACCACGTCGATGATCAGGATGCCCCGCAGGCCGATCGCGGCCAGCAGCGCGACGGAGACCAGCGGGACGATGAACTGCGCCGCGCCGAAGGCGAGCTGGACGACCCCGTTGGCGTGGCCCAGGTACTGCTTGGGGACGATCTGGGGCACCGCGGAGGCGTAGGCGAGGCGTTGGAAGGTGAGGGCGACGGAGAGCACGCCGAGCAGGACGTAGACCTGCCAGGAGTGCAGCTGTCCCGCCAGCAGCAGGGCCAGCATGGCGGCCTGGGTGGCGCCGGCGGCGACGTCCCCGGCGAGCATCACCCTGCGCCGGTCCAGCCGGTCGACCAGGGCGCCGGCCAGCGGTCCGACGACGATGCCGGGCAGCATCGCGATGACGGCGTAGAGCGCGTACCGGGCCATCGAGCCGGTCTCCAGCAGGATCCAGATCGGCAGCGCGAACTCGGTGAGCGCCGAGCCGGTGATGGAGACCAGTTGCCCGGCGGCGACGGCCAGGAAGCGGCCCATACTGGGCTGCGGCCCCTCCGCGGCGGGCTCCTCCGCCGCCGCCGACTCCTGCTGCGCCGGTTCGCCGGTCTCGCCGTGGAACCACCAGGAGCTGTCCGGTCCGCGCGCGGGCAGGGCGCCGGTCTCCCCCGCGAGGACGGCGCGGTGCACGGTGGTGACGGCCTCGACGACCTCCGCCGCGCGGTACTTGACGAAGAAGTGGCCGCCCTGGTCGAGCACCGCGACGGCGGAGCGCTCGGCGAGCAGCAGCCATTCGCGGTACCGCTCCTGGTAGAAGTCGGCGGCCGGGTCGTGGTCGCCGACCAGCGAGACCAGCGGGGCGCGCAGCCGGGGCGCTCCGGCCGCGACCTCCGCGATGGCGCGGGTGAAGTACGCCTCGGCGGCCTTGGAGTCGCGGCGCATGTTGCCGACGATGAACCGGACCTGCTCCTGGTCGAGTTCGGAGGTGTCGACGCCCATGCCGGTGAGCCAGTTGAGGTAGACCCGGTCGCCGAGCAGCGGTTCCAGGGCGGCGATGCCGCTGAGCGCGGTGAGCACCCTGCTGCGGGGCTTGGCGAACGGGAACTGGGCGCCGGCGTAGACGGCTTCGAGCTCCCGGCCGGAGGCCTCCAGCAGGCGGGCGGTGGCGACGGCGAGGGCGGTGCCGACCCCGCAGTGGCCGTAGACGACGACCGGCCCGTCCACCCGCTCGCGCACCTCGGCGGCCAGCTGCTCGGCCAACTCGTCGAAGGGAAGGTGCTGTTCGGTGACGCCGATGTCGTGGCCGGGGATCGCGACGGCCCACAGTTCGGTGTCCGCGGGCAGCAGGTCGGCGACCGGCTGGTAGACGACGGCGCTGCCGCCGCCGTAGGGGACGCAGACCAGGGTGAGCCGGCGGCGCTCGGCCGGGACGGGCCGGGTGAGCCGGTGCAGCAGCCGGCGCGGTCCGCGGTCCCGCTCGTCGAGCGCGGCCAGGGCGGCGAGGTCGCGCACGGTGCGGCAGGTGAAGAGGTCCATCACGCTGACCGGGCGGGCACCGGCCTCGGTGAGCCGCTTGCGGGCCTTGGCGACGACCTGGGTGGCGAGCAGCGAGTGGCCGCCGAGGTCGAAGAAGTCCTCGTCGGTGCCGACCTCGGGCAGGCCGAGCACCTCGGCCCAGATCTCGGCGAGCACCCGCTCGGCCTCGGTCGCGGGCTTGGCGGCCCCGGCGTCGCGGCGTACCCGCGGGGCGGGCAGGGCGCGGCGGTCGAGCTTGCCGTTGGGGGTGAGCGGGAGGGCGGGCAGGACCGCGAAGGCGGCGGGCACCTGGTGGTCCGGCAGGGTCCGCTTGAGGGCGGCGCGCAGGGCGGCCGGGTCGGGCTCCTCGGCGCCGGGGGCGGCGACGAGGTAGCCGGTGAGCCGCTTGTCGCCGGGCCGGTCCTCGCGGACGACGACGGCGGCGTCGGCGATGCCGGGCTGGGCCCGCAGGGCGGCCTCGGTCTCGCCGGGTTCGATCCGCAGGCCGCGGATCTTGACCTGCTGGTCGATCCGGCCGAGGTGTTCGAGGGTGCCGTCGGGGCGGCGGCGGGCGAGGTCGCCGGTGCGGTAGAGCCGGGTGCCGGGCGGACCGTAGGGGTCGGGGACGAACCGGGCGGCGGTCAGGCCGGGGCGGCGGTGGTAGCCGAGGGCGACGGCGGTGCCGCCGATGTGGAGTTCGCCGGGGGCGCCGGGCGGAACCGGCCGCAGGGCGGAGTCCAGCACGTACAGGCGGGTGTTGTCGATCGGCAGGCCGATCGGGACGGTGCGCAGCGGGCCCTCGCACTCCCAGGAGGAGACGTCGACGGCGGCCTCGGTGGGCCCGTACAGGTTGGCGAGCGCGCAGCCGGCCAGGCGGGTGGTGAACTCCCTTGCGGTGTCGGGCGGCAGGGCCTCGCCGCTGCACACCACGCGGCGCAGGGTGGTGCAGCGCTCGATGCCGTCCTCGGCGAGGAAGACGGTGAGCATGGCGGGCACGAAGTGGGCGACGGTGACGCCGGCCCGCACCACCAGGTCGCGCAGGTAGCCGGCGTCCTTCTGGCCGCCGGGCTTGGCGAGGACGATCCGGGCGCCGGTGATCAGCGGCCAGAAGAACTCCCAGACGGAGACGTCGAATCCGGCCGGGGTCTTCTGCAGGACGCGGTCCTCGGGGTCGAGCCGGTAGGCGTCCTGCATCCACTGGAGGCGGTTGGCGATGGCCCGGTGGGTGTTGGGCACGCCCTTGGGGCGGCCGGTGGAGCCGGAGGTGTAGATCAGGTAGGCGGTGTCGTCGGGGGCGGGCCCGGCGGGCAGCGGGGTCCGCGCGCGGACCTTGGGCCATTCGGCGGGGTCGTCGAGGAGCAGGACGCGGGCGGCGCAGCCGTCGGGGACGGGCAGCCGGCGCTGGGTGAGCAGGACGGGGGCGGCGCTGTCGGCGAGCAGGAAGGCGAGCCGTTCGGCGGGGTAGCCGGGCTCCAGCGGGGTGTAGCCGGCGCCGGTGCGCAGCACGCCGAGCAGTCCGGCGACGAGTTCCGGCGAGCGCTCGGCGCTGATCGCCACCAGGCTGCCGGGACCGACGCCCTCGGCGGCCAGCCGGACGGCGATCCGGTCGGCGGCGGCGTCGAGTTGGCGGTACGTCAGGGCCGCGCCGTCCTCGAAGGCGACGGCGACGGCGTCGGGGGTGCGGGCGATCTGCTCGGCGACCAGGGCGGTCAGGGTGGTGGCCGGCCGGGCGGCCGCGGTGTCGTTGAACCGCTCGACCTCGAAGGCGCGTTCGGCCTCGGGGAGGTCGTCGAGGGTGGACAGCGGGGCGTCCGGGCGGTCGGCGATCGCGGCGAGCAGCCGGGCCAGGTGTTCGGCGAGCCGGGCGATGTCGGCCTCGGCGAAGAGGTCGGTGTTGTAGTTGAAGGAGCCGAGCAGGCCCTGCGGCCATTCCTGGAGGAACAGCTCCAGGTCGAACCGGGTGCCGCTGGCGCGCACGCCGAACGGCTGGACGTCGAGCGGCAGTCCGCCGGAGCCTTCGGCCTCGCGCTGGACGGCGTAGTTCTGCACGGCGAGGACGGCCTGGAAGACCGGCGGGCGGCTGACGTCGCGGGGAACCTTGAGCTCGGTGACCAGTTGGGCGAAGGGCAGCTCCTGGTGGGCGTAGGCCTCCAGGCAGGTGTCGCGGGTGCGGCGGAGCAGCTCGGTGAACGAGGGGTCGCCCTCCAGCCGGGCGGGCAGTGCCAGCACGTTGACGAACATGCCGACCAGTGCTTCGAGTTCGGGTTCGGGTCGGCCGGCGATGGGCGAGCCGACGGCGAAGTCGCGCTGGCCGCTGAACCGGGCGAGCAGGTTCTGGAAGGCGGCGAGCAGCACCATGTAGACGGTGGCGTCGTGCCGGGCGCCGAGGGCGGTCAGCCGGTCCAGCAGCGTGCGGTCGACCTCGAAGCCGTAGCCGGCGCCGTCGAAGGTCTGGCGCGGCGGGCGGGGGGCGGCACAGGCGAGTTCGAGGGGTTCGACGCCGGCCAGCTCACGGGCCCAGTGGGCGACCTCGGCGGTCAGCCGGTCGCCGCTCAGCCGCTCGCGCTGCCAGATCGCGAAGTCGCCGTACTGGACTGCGAGTTCGGGCAACGGGTCGGGGTGTCCGGCGGCGTGGGCGGCGTAGCCGCGCAGCACCTCGCCGAGCAGCACCTCGCTGGACCAGCCGTCGCTGACGCTGTGGTGGACGACGAGCAGCAGCACGTGGTCGTCGGCGGCGAGCCGGATCAGGTGGGCGCGCAGCAGCGGGCCGTGCTCCAGGTCGAAGGGGACGGCGGCGGCCTCGTCGACCAGCCGTTCGGCGTGCTCGGCGCCGTCGGCCTCGGCGAGGGTGAGGTCGGCGGGGCCGGGCGGGTCGATCTCCAGCAGCGGGCGGCCGTCGTCGGTGGCCGGGTAGCGCGAGCGCAGGGTCTCGTGGCGGGCGACGGCGGTGTCCAGGGCGCGGCGCAGCGCGGGGACGTCGAGCGGGCCGCGCAGCCGGCGCACGACCGGGATGTTGTAGGCGGCGGTGCCGGGGGCGAACTGCTCCATGAACCAGAGCCGTTCCTGGGCGTAGGAGAGCGGCACGGGCGCGTCGGCGGCGCGGCGGGCGATCGCCTGCCGGGGGGCGGTGCGGCTCCGCAGGCGGCGGCTGAGCAGTTCGCGCTTGGCGGCGGTGAGCCCGGCGGAGGTCCCTGCGGAGGTCCCCCCGGCGGTTCCCGCGGAGGAGCCGGAAGGGGTGGGGGTGGGGGCGGTGTCGGTGCTCATGACGGCGTTGCGGTCCCTTCCAGGGCGTCCTGCGCGGCGAGCAGCTCCTCGGCGGCGTCGTCGGACAACGCGTCGAGTTCGGCGACCAGGGCGGCTTCGACGGCGTCGGCGAAGGCGGCCACCGTGCGGTGGGTGAAGAGGGTGCGCAGCGGCACGGCGAGGTCGGCCGCGGCGCGGATGCGGGCGACGACCCGGGTGGCGAGCAGGGAGTGGCCGCCGAGGTCGAAGAAGTCGTCGTGGACGCCGACCCGGTCCAGGCCCAGCACGTCCTGCCAGACCTCGGCGACCAGTTCCTCGGCCTCGGTGCGCGGGGCGAGGTAGCCGGCGCGCAGCTCGGGGCGGGTGTCGGGGTCGGGCAGTGCGCGGTGGTCGAGCTTGCCGTTGGGGGTGAGCGGCAGCGCGGCGAGGACGAGGACGGCATTGGGGACGAGGTGGGCGGGCAGGGCGGCGGCGAGGTCGGCGCGCAGCGCGGCGGGGTCGGGAACGGGCGCCCCGGGCGAGGTGTCCGGCACGACGTAGCCGAGCAGCCGGTCCGCGCGGGCCAGCACGGCGGCCTGGCCGACGCCGGGCCGCGCGAGCAGCGCCGACTCGACCTCGCCGGGCTCGACCCGGTAGCCGCGCACCTTCACCTGGGCGTCGATCCGGCCGAGGAACTCCAGCGCGCCGTCGGCGCGGCGGCGCACCAGGTCGCCGGTGCGGTAGCGGCGGGCGCCGGGCGGCCCGTCCGGGTCGGGCCCGAAGGCGCGGGCGGTGGCGCCCGGGCGGCCGAGGTAGCCGTCGGTGACGCCGGCCCCGCCGATCACCAGCTCGCCTGGGGTGCCGGGCGGCACGGGCCGGCCGTGGCGGTCGAGCACGGCGACGGTGGTGCCGCCGATGGGCCGGCCGATCGGGGGGCGCCGGGCGGTGTCGGCGGCGCCGAGCTCGGCGGTGGTGGCGATGACGGTGGTCTCGGTGGGCCCGTAGGAGTTGACCAGCCGCACGGTGTCCCCGAACCGGGCGCGCCAGGCGGCGACGGCCTCCGGGCGGACCTGGTCGGCGCCGAGGACGAGCAGTCGCAGGCCCGCCGGCCAGGGAGTGGCGTCGAGGTCGGCGACCAGCTGGTGCCAGTACGGGGTCGGCAGGTCGAGGACGGTGAGGCCGGCGGCGGTGGGCTCGGCGAGCTGGTCGGGCAGCGCGGCACCGGCCTCCGCGACGACCAGGGCGGCGCCGGCGGCGAGGGCCGGGAACACCTCCTCCGCGCAGGTGTCGAAGGAGAGCGAGGCGTACTGCAGGACGCGGTCGGCGGCGGTGAGCCGGTAGCCCTCGCGCATCCAGGCGACCCGGGCGGCGAGCGCGCGCTGCGGGACGAGCACGCCCTTGGGGGTGCCGGTGGAGCCGGAGGTGTAGACGAGGTAGGCGGGGTCGTCGGGCCCGGTGGCAGCGGCGGGGTCCACCGACGGGGCGTCCGCTCCCCCGGTCGCCGGCAGCACCGGCACGGCGGCGGGCAGCCCTTCGACGGGCGCGCCGTCCGCCGTGACCAGGGCGGTGGCGCCGCTGTCGGCCAGCATGAAGGCGAGCCGGGCGGCCGGGTACTCCGGGTCCAGCGGCAGGTAGCCGGCGCCGGCCCGCCAGGCGGCGAGCATGGCGACCACGGCGTGCGGCCCGCGCGGCAGGCAGAACGCCACCAGGTCCCCGCGCCGCACCCCGGCCGCCGCCAGTCGCGCGGCCAGCGCCCGGGAGGCGGCGGCGAGTTCGGCGCGGCTGAGGCGCGTGTCCCGCGCCTCGACGGCGGTGGCGCCCGGCAGCTCCGCGGCCGCCCGGTCGATCGCGTCGAGCACGGTCGCCGGGTGCGCGGGCAGCGCGGGCCCCGCCGAGCCGGCCGCCGCCTCGGCGCGCTCGTCGGCGTCGAGCAGCGGCAGCAGGTGCACCGGGGTGTCCGGGGCGGCGAGGGCGGCGCGCAGCAGGGTGTCGAAGCGGCGGCCGAGCCGCACCACCCACGGCTCGTCCAGCAGGTCGGTGCGGTAGCCGAAGACGGCCTGCAGGTCCTCGCCGTCCGGGCGGACGTCCAGGGCGAGCTCGAACTTGGCGGCGGTGTGGCCGCCGTCGGTCTCGACGCAGTCCAGGTCCGCGAAGGCGTGCCCGCCGAGCGCGCCGCCGTCCTGGGTGTGCACGGTGAGCAGGGTCTGGAAGAGCGGAGTGCGCCCGGGGTCGCGGTCGGGGCGCAGCTCCTCGGCGAGCTGCTCGAACGGCACCCGGCCGTGGCCGAGCGCGCCGAGCCAGTCGGTGCGGACGCGGCGCAGCAGGGTGTCGAAGGTGGGGGCGCCGGCGAGGTCGGCGCGCAGCACGAGCGCGGAGGAGAAGTAGCCGACGGTCCGTTCGCTGTCGACGGTGGTGCGGGCGGCGGTGGGCACGCCGACGCAGAAGTCGTCCTGGCCGGTGCAGCGGTGCAGCAGGGCCTGGTAGGCGGCGGCCAGCACCATGAACGGGGTGAGCCGGCGGGCGCGGGCGAAGGCGTCGAGTTCGGGGCCGAGGCCGCGCAGGATCCGGGTGTGGAAGGCGCCCGCGCTGCTCGGTCCGGCGGGCCGGGGCCGGTCCAGCGGCAGGTCGAGGGCGGGTGCGCCGGTCAGCCGCCCGCGCCAGTGGGCGAGCGCCTCGGCGGCCTCCGGCCCGGCCAGCCAGGCGCGTTCGGCGGCGGCGTGGGCGGCGTAGGAGGGCGGGGCGGGCAGCTCGGGCGGGGGGTCGCCGGCGCGGTGGGCGGCGTAGCGCTCGGCGAGTTCGGTGCGCAGCAGGCCGAGGCTCCAGCCGTCGGCGACGATGTGGTGCAGCACCAGGCAGAGCACGTGCTCCCGCTCGCCGGTGCGCAGCAGGGCGGCGCGCAGCAGGGGTCCGGCGGCGAGGTCGAAGCCGCGGTTGACGCGCTCGGCGAGAGCGGCGGCCACCTCGTCCGCCGACCGTCCGCGCAGGTCGGCGAGGTCGAGCGGGACGAGCCCGGGCGGGTCGGTGACGGCGGCGGGTCGGCCGTCCTCGGCGGGGAAGCGGGTGCGCAGCGCCTCGTGCCGGGCCACCGCGCCGTCGAGGGCGGCGCGCAGCGACTCCGTCGAGGGCTCGCCGGTGAGGCGCAGCACGAGCGGGATGTTGTAGGAGGGGTCGCCCGGGTCCAGCTGGTCGAGGAACCAGAGCCGCTCCTGGCCGACGGTGAGGGCGGACGGCGCGGGCCGCCCGGTGTCCCGGGCAGGTTCGGCGGTCAGGCCGGGAGCGGCGGTCAGGGCGGGTTCGGCGTTCCGGCCGGGTTCGTGGACGGACTCCTGGGTGGATGTGGGCATGACACTCCTCGGCACTCGCCTCGCGGCGGAACGGCGGTAACTCGGACAGCGCCCGGCCACATGCCCGCAGGGTGGGAGGGAGTAGCGCGCTCGGCGGATCGGCGGCGGGCCCCCGTATGGCCGCCGCGACGTCGATCATGCTAGGAAGCCCCCGCGCGGAGCGTCAATGGTCTGGACCACCTTGACTGCTGGGGCCACGGTGACCAATGGGACGAGCGGGGACGCCCCGGGACAACCGACCCCGGTCGGGGGCGGCGTACCTCCCGGGGAGGAGGAACACGGTCCCGTCCTCCGCCACCGGAGTGATCATGAACGCGACCTTCCGCCGATCGGACGGGCCCGACCCGGCCCCTAGGCTCGAAGCCGATCACCGCGAACACCGCCGGTGACCAGCGACAACGGGCCGGCCACCGGCCGTTCGACGACAGACCGGGAACGATGACCACCTACCGCCACACCCTCGCCGAGCTCCGCGGGCAGCTGCGCCAGCTCCTCCTCAGCGGAGCCGCCATCGCCCTCGGGGTGGCCTTCCTCATCGCCTCGGTCAGCGGCAGCGGCGCCCTGGTCGACTCCTTCAGCCAGTCCGCCGCCGCCGAGGTCGGCCCCGGAGACGTCCAGATCACCCGCCCGCTCGCCGGCGGCGGACTCGACACCGCCGCCGCCGAGCGCGCCCGGCAGGTGCCCGGGGTCGCCGCGCTCGCCCCCCGCCTCACCGGCCGCGGCGGGCTGCTGACCGCCGACGGCCGCCCGCTCGACGGGGATGCGGCGGTCAGCGCCGTCGCCGCCGACCCCGCCCTGCGCTGGCAGCTCCTCAAGTCCGGGCAGTGGCCCGCCGGGCCGGGCGAGGTGCTGCTCGACGCCGACACCGCGCAGCGCCTCGGCGTCCGCCCCGGCGCGGACGTCCGGCTCACCGGGGCCGACGGCGCCCCCACCACCGCCCGGCTCACCGGCACCCTCGACGGCCGCGGCGCACCCAGCCTCTCCGGACACCCCGTCATCGGCGTCCCCGAGAACGCCGTCGGCCGGTACGCCGCCGGCGCCGCCGCGGAGCAGCTCGACCTGCGCCTGTCCCCCGGCACCTCGGCGACCCGCACCGTCGACGCCCTGCGCGAGGCGCTCGGCAGCGGCGGCGGCCCCGCCCCCGAGGTGCACACCCGGGAGGCCTCCGTGCAGAAGGCCACCCGGGCGAGCGGCACCCTGTACGGCGTGGTGCTGGTCGCCGCGCTCTCCTTCGTGCTGATCGCGCTCGCGGTCGCCCGGATGGTCGTCGGCAACACCTTCACCGTCGTACTCGCCCAGCGCACCCGTCAGCTGGCGCTGCTGCGCTGCATCGGCGCCGACCGCACCCAGGTCCGCCGGATGATCCGCCGGCAGGGCCTGCTGCTCGGCGCGGGCGCCTCCACCGCCGGGGTCCTGCTCGGCCTCGGCGTCTGCGCCGCCGGCCAGGCCGTCGCGGCCGCCGCCGACCTCGGCCCGGTCCACCTCTCGCTCGCCCCCTCGCCGCTGGTCTGCGCCCTCGCCGCGCTGTTCGGCGTCCTGCTCACCCTGCTCGCGGTCCGCGGCCCCGCCAAGGCCGCCTCCGCCGTCCCCCCGATCGCCGCGCTCGACGCCGGCGGTCACGGCACGGCGGGCGGCACCGGCACCGGCGTCCGGGCCACCGCGTGGGCGGTGTTCCTGCTGGTGGCGGGCGCCGCGCTGGTGGTGGCCGGCACGCTCGCCGCACCTCCGCTCTCGCTGCTCGCCGTCACCGTCGGCGCCATCGCGAGCTTCTTCGGCGTCCTGCGCCTCGCCCACCGGCTGCTGCCCGCCACCGTCGCCCTGCTCGGCGCCCCGGCCCGCCGCCTCGGCGGCACCGCCGGACGGCTCGCCACCCAGCAGCTGCGCCGCAACCCGCTGCGCACCGGCGCCACCGGCTCCGCACTGCTGCTCGGGGTGACCATGATGGTCGGCGCGGTCACCGCGCTGGAGATCACCTCCAACTCGCTGGTGCCCCTGGTCTCCGCCCGCCAGCCCGGCGTGTTCTCGGTGACGAGCGCCGGGGGGAGCGGTTCGGGGAGCGCCGGTGGAGGCGCCGTGCCCGCCGGGGCGCTCACGGCGCTCACCGGGGCGCGCGAACTCTCCGTCACACCGGTCCGCTCCGCGACCGTCCGCGTCGACGGCCGCGACGTCCTGGTCGCCGCCGCCGACCCCGCCCGGCTCAGCCCCACCGCCGACGACCTCGACCGTGCCCGAGCCCTGACCGACGCCACCGCCCTCGGCGGCCTCGACGACGGCCGCGCCCTCACCGCGGCCGGCGCCGCCGGCCGCCCCGACACCGCCCTGCGCGTCGAACCCGGCCGCAGCCCCCTCCCGTTCGCCCTCCAGAGCGGCGCCACCCTGCTGGTCACCCCGGCCACCCTCGACCGGATCGCGCCCGGCGCCCCCGCCACCACCGTCTGGATCACCCCCGCCCCCGGCGCCGACCGCCCCACCGCCCGCCGTGCCATGGACCGCGCCCTCGCCGCCCACCCGGGACTCACCGTCACCGACACCGCCGCCCAGGCCGAGAGCCTGCGCTCGCTGCTCGACCGGATGATGCTGATCTCGATGGCCCTGCTCGGCTTCTCCGTCGTCATCGCCGGCCTCGGCGTCGCCGCCGCGCTCGTCCTCAGCATCAGCGAACGCTCCCGGGAGATCGGCATGCTGCGTGCCATCGGGATGACCCGCACCCAGCTGCGCCGGATGCTCACCCTGGAGGCCCTGCTGCTCTCCCTCGCCACCGCCCTGCTCGGCACCGCCCTCGGCCTCGGCTACGGCTGGGCCGGAGCCCGCTCCGTCACCGCCACCCTCGGCACCCTCGGCGGCCCGCCCGTCCTCCCCGTCCTCGGCGCCATCGTCCTCACCGTCCTCACCGGCCTGGCCGCCGCCGTCCTGCCCGCCCGCCGCGTCGCCCGGATGACCGCCGTCGCCGCCATGCGCACGACGTAGGACGCCGCACCGGACGAAGGCCTCCGCCGCGCTGCGGCACCTCGGCATCGCCGCCCACACCGCCGGCCGCCTCGACGAGGCCCGCGAACGGCTGGAGGAGTCCACCCGCCTGCGGAGGGAACTCGACTTCCTGCCCGGCGCGGCCGCCAACCTGGTCGGCCTCGGCCACCTCGCCGCCCAGCAGGACCGGCGCGACGACGCCGCCGCCCTGCTCGCCGGGGCCGCCGACCTCGGCGGGACCGCCGAGGCACACGCCGTCCTGCGCCAGGTCGCCGACGCCCGCAAGCACCTCGGCCTCCCCTGACGGCCCGCCCGTCAGCCGCCCTGGTAGACGAAGGCCGCCCAGACGTCGAGCGCGCCGGGGTCGCGGCGGGCCAGCGAGACGAGTTCGGCCGGCGCGCCCGGCGGCAGCCCGCGGTCCGGGTCCAGGGCCCACAGCTGGGTGCGCCGCAGCGCCTCGGCCGGCGAATCCCCGGCGGCGAGGCGGCCGTGGAAGACGTACATCAGCACGCACACCATGTCGTCCACCACCTCCCAGCGCGAGCCGACCACCCCCGTCGCCCCGGCGGCGAGGAAGGCGCTGGAGAGCGTCAGCGCCTCGTCCACGTCCCCGCCGGTGTGGTCGCTGACGCACGCGTCCAGCACCACCAGGCCGCCGGGCGAGCCCGGCGGGCGGCCCTGGGCCTGGCGCAGGATGTCGCCGACCGGCAGCCGCCCCAGCCGGTCCCCGGCACGCGGGTCCGGCGCCAGGCCGAGGTAGGCGTCCAGCGGCGAACGCTCCGACGGCAGCGCGTGGCAGGCCAGATGGAGGACGGACGCCCCGGCCCGCCCGGGCGCGGGCAGCTCCGCCAGCACCTCGGCCGGGGTGCCCGCCCCCACCGCGTCCTCGACGTAGCCGAGCAGCGTGCCGTGCGGATAGTGGTCGGCATGCAGGTACTCGGCCTCGGCCTCGGCGAACATCAGCTCCCGGGTGGGGTCCCCGACGATCACCGGCCGCTCGGCGAGCGGCAGCCGCGGACGCCCGACCACCTCGCAGAACTGCCGCGCGGACGCCGCGTACGAGATCGCCACCCGCTCCACCGCCCGCACCGGCCGGCCGCCGTCCCGCAGCCCGCTGCTCAGCAGCGCCGCGTGCCAGGGGATGCCGCCGAGCTCGCCGAACGGCACCAGCACCAGCCGCGGCGGCGCCTGCGGCCCGCGCCGGGCGGCCACCCGCAGGGCGGGGTGGCGCAGCAGCGGGCGCAGCGCCGCGATGCCCGCCCAGTCGCAGAGTTCGGCGAGCGCGGCCTGCCAGCGGCGCCGCGCGGCGGCCCGGGCCGGGTGGCGCGGCGGCAGGGTGTCGAGGGTGGCCTGCCGGTCGCGGTGCGCCCGCCGGTAGGCGGTGAGCGGCCCGACCGTGTCGGAGCGGACGGCGTCCGAGGTGACGAGGGTGAGCGGCAGCAGGTGGAGAGCGCCCGCACCGTCCTCGCCGGGCGTGACCAGCAGGGCCTCGCCGCTGCGCATGGCGCCCGGCGGCAGCAGGTACACCAGGGCGTCCGCGCCGGCCGCGCGCAGGCTGCGGGCGATCTCCTCCAGCGGCAGCGGACCCATCAGCGCCTCCCCGGTCGGGTGGGCGGCGAGGGCGGTGAGGGCACGGCGGCGCAGGTCGTCGGGGACGGGGATGTCCGCGCCGCCGGGCAGCGAGTCGAGCAGGGTTCCGGGCAGGCCGAGCAGCGCGTCGAAGCCGAAGGCGTCGGCGTCCGGGCCGTCCTGGGGAGCACCGCCGGCGAGCCAGGCCTCGGCGAGGTCCGGGTGTCCGGCGGTGCGCAGCAGGTCCGGGACGTCGGTGGTGGCGGTGGAGGCGTGCAGGACCAGGCCCCGGCCCAGCTCCAGCGCGGCGACGGCGGCGCGCAGGTCGGCATCGGCGTCCCCGGGCGCCTCCTCCGGGTCGGCGAGGTGCCAGCGGGCGATGGTCAGCGCGCGGGCCGCGCTCTCCCGGGCCAGCGCGAGGGCCGGGGCGGCCGACGCCTGGAGCAGGACGGCGGCGGCCGTCTGACGCAGGGTGGCCAGCCCGGCCTCGCGGGCGGCCTGCCGGTCGCCCGGACCGAGCCGCGCGCGGTGGGCCATGGCGGTGATCCAGGTCGCCCCCGCGAGCAGCTGGGTCGGCGCCCCGTGCCGCAGCCCTTCGCGAACGGCGCCGGCCGCGGCCAGCGCCCCGGCGGCGTCCTCCGGCCGGCCCGCGCGGTGGTAGCGCGTCAGCAGCAGGACCGCCCGCATCAGGTGGGCGCGGGAGCCCTCCAGGCCGGCCGGGTCGGCGCCGGTGTCGGCGAGGAAGTCGTCGAGGTACCGCAGGGCGGTCTCGGCCCGGCGCTCGAAGGACGACGCCTCCGTGCGGGCCAGGGCGATCGCCCCGAGGGCGGCGGCGGCCCGCAGGCGCAGGAAGGACCTGTACAGGTGGCCCACCGGGGTCCGTTCCGCCGCCTCCGTCATCAGTCCGAGCGCCCTCGTCATCAGGTCCGTCCGCCCGTGGAGCGCGAGGACGAACAGGGCCGCGCCCAGGTCGCCGAGGGCCGGCAGCCGCAGCGGATCGTCCTCGGGCACCGCCGCGACCAGCCGCTCCAGCGCCTCCACCGCCCGGGTCATCCCGGGGACGTCACCGGACGTCACCGCCTCCTGGAACTCCAGCAGCGCCCTGGTCCGTTCGAGAACCGGCCGCTCGGTGGCCACGAGCCCTTCCAGGCCCGCGTGTTCGGCGACCGACAGATGGGCGAGCACCTCCTCGGTGTAGCGGCGGCTGGCCTCCAGGTCCCGCGGATCGCCGGCGGCGACGTAGCGCTGGTAGAGGTTGACGGAGAGGTTCTCCAGGTAGACCACCCGGTTGGCGTCGTCCGGGGCCGCCCGGCGGAACGCGGCGCGCTGGTGGCGGATCGCCGCTTCGAGGTCGCCGACGGAGCCGGTGAGCGCGAACCGCTTGCCCATCGCCGCCGCCAGCGGGCCGTCCGGGTCGTGGCCGGGTCGGCGGCTGTCCGGCGAGGGCCGCGCACGGGCGGCGTCGAGCAGGCCGATCACCCGGTCCAACTCGGCCCGGTCGGTGGAGAACTCCTCCTTGGCCAGGGTGGCGTGGGCGAGGTGGTGGAGGACGTCGCCGCGGTGCAGGCCGCCCAACTCCTCCTCCTGCATGGTGTCCAGCGCCCGGGTCAGGTGGTGCAGGGCCTCCTCCATGCCGTACACCTCCGGCTCGTGCTGGCGCAGCGCGTTGACGAGCGTGCCGAGCACCCCGTGCGCGGCGGGCCGCACCGGGTCGTCCTCGGCCATGCCCGCCACGCCCTCGCGCAGCACCTCGACCCCCTCGCGGGCCTCGGCGCTCGCGGTGTAGCCCTTCCGCTGGGAGAGGCCGGAGAGGGTGTCGCCGAGCAGCCAGCGCACCGTCCCGCCGAGCGGGTGGTCGGGCGGGAAGAGCCGGCGCAGTTCGCGCAGCCGGGCCAGCTGGTGGGCGGTGTCGTCACCGTCGCCGCCGTCTTCGCCCTCGTCCTGGCCCTGCCCTCCGGAGCAGTACAGGCCGACCAGGCGCAGGGCGGCGGGCAACCGGTGCGGGGAGCCGGGGGCGGTGGCGGCCACGATCCGCTCCAGGTGGGCGACGGCCCGGGCGGTGCCCCGCGCGTCCGCGCCCCCGTCCCGCTCGTCCAGCAGCAGCCGGACGAGGCGCCCGCGGACCTCCAACTCGACCGGGTCCGCGAGGTCCACCGGCCCGGGCGGACCGCCGGACCCGCTCCACGGCGCCGGGTGGAGCCGGTCGAGGAAGCCCTGCAGCACGGCGTCGGCGGCCGCCCGGTCGGCTGCGGCGTGCTCGCGGTCGGCGAGGTGGGCACGGTGAGCGTGGTCGGCGCGGTGAGCGCGGTCGGCGCGGTCGGCGAGGGCGCAGCCGAGGGTGGCGAGCGCCGCGGGGTGCTGCGCGTCGTACGCGGCCTGCGCCTCCTCGGCCGCGTCCTCCCCGGCGGCCGTCCAGGGGCCGGGCGGAACCGGGGCGGGGCAGACCAGCCGCAGGGCCTCGACCGCCCGGTCCAGGTCGTCCGGCCGGGCCGTCGGATCGGCTACACCGGCGGTCGCACCGTCCTCGAAGCGCGCGTGCAGCAGGATCCCGAGCTGCAGGGCCGCCTCCGTCCACTCCGGCGAGCCCCGGTCGTACGCGGCCATCGTGATCCCCAAGAGGCCGACCGCGTCGGCCCGTTCGGCGAGCACACCGGAACGGATCCCGTCGTCCTCGGCGAACTCGGGCTGCCCGACGGCGTTCCAGTAGCGCGCCGAGAGCGTCACCCCGACCAGGAACCGCGCCTCCGCCAACGCCCCCGCCGGCCCGTCGGCCCCCGCCTCCTCCAGCAGCCCGCGCGCCGCCGCGAACGCCGTGAGCGCCCCGGACAAGGCCAGCGCGCCCCGTCGCGGGTCGGCCGCCGCATCGTGTTCCTCCAGCAGCCGCCGACCCCGCCCGATCAGTGCCCGAGCCTCGTCCTCCACCGCCACCGGCCCTCCCCTCCCCACGCCCGCCGTTCCCCCGACCGCCTCGCCTCAGCTGTCCGCGATGCGTTCGACCTCGAAGAGCTGCGCGGCGCCGAGCCGGCCCTCCTCCAGGGCGAGCAGCCAGCTCAACAGCTCTGGTCCCGCGTGCAGTTCACCGTAGAAGCCCAGCCGGAGATCCGCGAGCCCCCATTCGACGAGCCACTCGTCGAGGGCGTCGCCGAGGTGATGGTCCGCCGCCTCGGTCCGGGTGTCGGCCCAGACGGCCAGCCACGGTGCGAGGCTTCCCGTGCTGACCGAGATCGCCTCCAGAACGCCGGTGACCTGACCGGTGCCGGGGTACTCGTGCAGGGTCGACCGCCACCAGGCGTCCCAGACCCCCTCCAGTGCCCGCCGCTCCGGCACCGTCCAGTCCCGCCAGCCCGCGGCGAGCAGCCGGGAGGCGACCAGCCCGTGGTCGACGTGCAGTCGGCCAGTGACCAGGAGGCGGACGATCCGGGGCGTCATCCGGCGGTACAGGGCGGCGAAGTCGTCCCAGTGGGAGGCCACTTCGGCGGCGACGGAGGGGATCAGCCCGTCCGGCACCCGGTCGACGGGGCCCGCGAGGGCTTCGAAGTCGGCTCCGGTGTAGCAGGAGGTGCAGCCGCCGACCGCGATCGGGGACTCGGAGAGCGGTGCGAAGGCGGCGTCGAGCGCGTCGAGAGCGGCTCGGAGCTGCTGGGAAGGCGTGGTCACGGGCACCTGCGGGGGACCTCATCCGGCGCACCGGAGAAGGGAGCGACGCTATCACGCGACCGGTGGCGGCAAGGAACGGCCCCCGGCCTCGTGAGGCCGGGGGCCACTATCGCTGTTCCCGAGGAGTGCGCGGCGGCCTATTCCGCGTCGAGCGGGCGCACGAACTCCAGCGTCCAGGTCTGCTGGAACTCGGGCTTGGGCTCGACGAGATCGGCCTGCTGGCCGCGGAATCCGGCGTTCAGCGCGAGACCGGCCTCCGACAGCACCTTGACACCGCCGAGGACGGTCTCGAAGGTGAACTTCGCCCATTCCTCGCGGGGGACGTTGTTGACCCAGAGCTTGTCCTCGGCCGTCACGAGGCCGGCCGCGTCCTGGTAGGCGAGCCGGAAGACGTAGGGCGCCCCCGGCACGGGCTCGGCGGGCTCGATGACCCACTCCTGTTCGATCGGGAGGGGGTTGATGCGGTCGACGATGACGGGCGCCCCGTGCTTGACGGCGTACTCGGTCGCGGTCAGAACGGCGCCCGGACCGATGATGTGGGCGTGGATCTTGTAGACGCCGGGCTTGATCGGGATCGGGGGCATGGAGTCCTCTTTCGCTGCGTCAACTGTGCTTGGGGATACGCGTTTCGAGGCCAACTCCACCACGGCCGGAGCACTGGCGCACGAGATCCCTTGGCGAAATTTGATAATGGCGCAAAAAATTCGAGCCCGTTTTCGGAACCGGCAATCCGAAACGCATTGACGCACACGTTCGATCCTCATGGATCATTTCGATTCCGAAGCACTTCGCCGACCTCGCCACCGAGGCCGGACACCCGAGCCCGGGCCGCCACGGGAAGCGGAAATCCGCTGGTCGCGCCACCCGCCGGCCGCTATCGTGCACGGACCACACCGAGGGGGTGCACGATGCGGCCGCTGCTGCTGATGGACGTCGACGGACCGCTGAATCCGTACGCGGCCAAGCCTCACCGGCGACCCGAGGGCTACGGCACGCACCGGCTGCTGACGCCGCGTTGGGAGGCCGCCGAGCGCCGCCGGCTGACCGCGTACGGGCTTCCGAACAAACCCGCCAAACCCCTGCGCGTCTGGCTCAACCCGGAACACGGCCCGGCCCTCGCCGCGCTGCCGTTCGACCTTGCCTGGGCGACGACATGGGAACACGAGGCCAACGACTTCCTCGCGCCCCTGCTGGGGCTGCCCGTGCTCCCCGTCATCACCTGGTCCGAGCCCCGGCCGCAGCCGGAGGGCGGGGTGTTCTGGAAGACGCCCGACATCGTCGCGTGGGCGGCCGGCCGGCCGTTCGCCTGGGTGGACGACCAGATCACCGACGCGGACCGCGACTGGGTCCGCGCGCACCACGACGGTCCGGCCCTGCTCCACCGGGTCGACCCCCGGATCGGCCTCACCGCCGAGGACTTCGCCGCCCTCGCCGCCTGGGCTGCCCCGACCGCCGCTGCCGGTCGGTGAGGGCCGCGGCCGGGGCGGTGGCGGCCGCGAGGACGGTCCGGGCGGGGGTGTAGCCGCCGGTCGTGTCGCGGAGAAGGCCGAGGGCGGGCGCCGCCGCTGCTGCTCCCGGCGCTGCGCCGATCGCGACGCCGTCCGGCGCCACCGCGCGAACCGTCCGGCGGGCGGCTGACCCGTCGGCGGGACCGTTCGCAGGGCCGATCGGATGGAACACCGGTCCTTTCACCCTGCCCGCGCCTCGGACGGACGGCCCGTCGGCCCGCCGTCGCCGACGATCGGCTCAGCAGACCCCCTCCGAACCGCAGAGAGGCCCCGCACCATGAGAAGACGCTCCCCGACCCGCACGCTCGCCGCGGCCGTGCTCGCCGTCGCCACGCTCGTGCCGCTGACGCTCGGCGCCGCACCGGCCGCCGGACCCGCGCCCGTGACCACGGCAGCCGCCACGGCCGCCGGGGACGCCGGCGGCACCCCCGAACTGAGCCCGGCGCTCCAGAAGCAGCTCGACGAGGCGATCCAGCGGGTGATGCGGCAGGCGGGCATCCCCGGCGTACAGGTCGGCCTGTGGATGCCCGGCCGGGGCGCCTACCTGCGGGCCTTCGGCGTCGCCGACAAGGAGACCGGCGCGCCCATGACGGACCGGATGGCCGTGCGGATCGGCAGCGTGACCAAGACCTTCACCGCCACCGCCGTGCTGCAGCTGGTGGACGACGGCCTGGTCGGCCTCGACGACCCGATCGCGGCGTACCTCGACGGCGTCCCGGGCGGCGAGGAGATCCGGGTGCGCGACCTGCTCGACATGCGCAGCGGCCTGCCCGACTACACCGAGGACACCGACTTCATCGCCGCGTTCCTCGACGACCCCCAGCGGGTCTTCACGCCCGAGGAACTGCTCCCGTACGCCTACCGGCACGACAACGAGTTCACGCCGGGCGAGCGCTTCCGGTACTCGAACACCAACTACCTCCTGCTGGGCCAGCTGGTCGAGCGGGTGAGCGGCCGGAGCCTGGAGGACTTCGTCCAGGGCCGGGTCATCGCGCCCAGCGGGCTGCGGCGCACCGTCTTCCCGCACGGCACCGAGCTCCCCGCGCCGTACGCCCACGGCTACACCAAGCAGACCGCCAACGGCGAGGTCACCGATTCCACGCACTGGAGCCCGTCGTCGTCCTGGGCGTCGGGCGCGCTGGTCTCCGACCTGCGCGACCTCGGCCGGTGGGCGAGGGACCTCGCCACCGGCACGCTGCTGTCGCCCGGGACGCAGGCGCAGCGCCTCGACTTCCTGCCCACCGGCGTCCCCGACACGGGGTACGGGCTCGGGATCTTCAACATCCACGGCTGGACCGGCCACGCCGGCTCGCTGTTCGGCTACGAGAACCTCACCATCTACCTGCCGGAGGAGCGCGCGACCCTGGTCGTGCTGCTCAACTCCGACGTCATCGCCGACGACGCCGAACCCAGCACCCTGCTGGGCCGGGCCATCACGGGCATCGTCACGCCCGACCACGTCTACGACCTCCCGCTGCGCTGACAGCCCCGGGTGCCGGAGCGGGAGGCCGGGCGGGCCGATTCCCCGCTCCGGCCCCGCGGCCGGGGGCGGAGCTGCCAAGCTGGGCGGGTCGGGTGCCGCCGGGGCGTCCGGCGGGGAGACGAGGGGGCGTTCATGGGGGACGGTCCTGCGGGGGACGGCGGGGCCGCGGACGGCCGGGCCGCGCCTCCCCCTCCGTTCGACCCGGAGCTGCGGGCCGCGCTGACGGCCGCGGGGGCGGGGGCGTGGCAGCCGGTCACCCCGGAGGGCCTCGCCGCGTGGCAGGCGCGGGACGCCGCCGTCCGCCCCAGGCCCACCGTGGAGGCGCTGCGGGAGGGCGGGCGGTTCGAGGTGGCGGAGCTGGACGCGCGGGGCGTTCGGCTGGTGAGCGCGCGGCCCGCCGGGGCGGGCGGGGCGCTGCCGCTGCTCTACTACCTGCACGGCGGCGGGCTGATCACGGGCAATGCCTGGTCCGTACTCCCGCGCCTGCTGCGGGAGTTGGCGGAGCCGCTGGGGCTCGCCGTGGTCTCCGCCGAGTACCGCCTGGCCCCGGCGGCCCGGTACCCGGATGCGGTGGAGGACTGCTACGCCGGGCTCCAGTGGACGACCGCCCACGCGGAGCGGCTGGGCGTCGACGCCGGGCGGATCGTCGTCGGGGGCAAGAGCGCGGGCGGCGGCCTCGCGGCGGCGCTCGCCCTGCTGACCCGCGACCGCGACGGTCCGGTCCCGGCCGGACAGCTGCTGCTCAGCCCGATGCTCGACGACCGCAACGACACCTTCTCCGCCCACCAGTTGGCCGGCCACGACACCTGGGACCGGACCTCCAACGCGACCGCCTGGCAGGCCGCGCTGGGCGAACGCCGGGGCGCCCCGGACCTGCCGCCGTACGCGGCCCCGGCGCGGGCGGCGGACCTCTCGGGGCTGCCCCCGGCCTACGTCGAGGTGGGCTCGGCCGAGACCTTCCGCGACGAGGCCGTGGCGTACGCCGACGCGCTCTGGCGGGCCGGCGGCGAGGCCGAACTGCACGTCTGGCCGGGCGCGTTCCACGGTTTCGACACCTTCGCACCCGGCGCGGCGCTCAGCCGGGACGCCCGGGAGGCGAGGATCCGCTGGCTCCGCCGGATCCTCGCCCGCTGAGCTCCCGTGTCACCCCGCCGGCGGCTGCGGCGGGGTGCCGAGCAGGTCGGCGAGGGCGGCGTGGTCGTGGAAGTCCCGGCTGTGCACGATGAGGCCGTCCCGGGCGCGCAGCACCTGGAGGTTGGCCACCGTCGTCTCCCGCCCGGTGGTGCGGTGGCGGGCGCGGTAGTCCCACTCGGCGACGACCACCTCGGGGTCGTCGGTCGTGCGGACCACGACGTCGCGGGAGCCCAGTTCCAGCGGCGAGTGCTCGCCGACGGCGAGGAACCGCTCCCGCAGGGCCGCCCGCCCCTCCACCCGGCGCGGGCCGACCGGCGCGAACACCGTCTCCACCACCGCGTCCTCGGCGTAGAGCGCGTCGAGTTCGGCGAACCGCCCGGCCGTGATGCCGTCGAGCAGCGCGTGGAACACCTCGCGCGGCGACCGTGTTTCGGACATGATCAACCCCCGGAACGATGTACGGCCGCCGGAACCGGACCAGCGACTCCGTTTAGACCATACGGACTCGCCGCTCCGCTTGTCCAGGGGCGTTGGTCCGTCGTTTCCGCCATCGAGGAAGGGGAGTTGGAGAGTTGACCGGCACTCAGGACCGCCCGCTCCGGGCGGACGCGGCCCGCAACCGGGCCAGGCTGCTGGACGCCGCCACCGAGGTGTTCGCCACCCGGGGCGTCGGCGTGCCGACCGAGGAGATCGCCCGCGCCGCCGGCGTCGGGGTCGGCACGCTGTTCCGGCACTTCCCCACCAAGGAGGCCCTGCTGGAGGCGGTGATGGTGCGCCGGCTGGAGGCGATCGCGACCGGGGCGGCCCGGGCCGCAGCCGAATCGGGGCCCGCCGACGCCCTGTTCGCCTGCTTCCGGCTGATCGCCGAGCAGTCGGTCGGCAAGACCGCCTTCGCCGAGGCCCTCGCGGCGGCCGGGATCGACGTCCACACCTCGCTGCGCGGCCCCTCCGCCGCGATCCGCGACCTGCTCGCCGACCTCCTCCGCGACGCCCAGCAGGCCCGCACCGTCCGCCCGGAGCTGACCCTGCCGGAGCTCCTCGCCCTACTGGTCGGCCTCAACGCCGCCCTGGAGCAACTCGGCCCCGACCCCACCGCCCGCACACGCGTCCTGGAGGTGGTCCTCACCGGCCTCCGGCCACACTGACGGCGCCACCCACCCCTCCCACAGAAGTCGACCCACCCGACTTCCCACCCCACGCCGCCCGCACGGGAACACGAAGGCGGCGACCCCCACCCGAAATCTACGCGAGTAGAAAGCGAGCACGGGAGCAGAAAGTCGACCAGGCCGACTTTCCACTCCGACCACAGCCCGGAAACGGCCGCCCGCGCACCTCGCGCCGGATCCACGCTCCACCTCGCGCATCTTTGCGAGTAAATACGCGAGCCCGGAGCAGGAAGTCGGCCAGACCGACTTTCCACTCCACCCCACTTCAACCCCACACGTCGACGGCGCGCAGAGGCGCTGGGCGGCGTCTATGCGAGTAGAAGGCGAGCACGGGAGCAGAAAGTCGACCAGGCCGACTTTCCACCCCGACCGCAGCCTGGGAGCGGCCACCCACACCCATCGCGCGGGATCCACACCAGCCCTTAAATCCAGGAGGGAAAGGTGGCCACCCTGCGAGACATTTCTACGCGAGTAGAAGTGCGGGCCCGAAACAGGAAGTCGACCGGCCCGACTTTCCGCTCCACACCGCTTCGAACCCCACCGCTGTCAGCAGCGCGCGGAGGTGCCGGCGGCACCTGCTCGGAATCTGCGCGAGCAGAAGGCGAATGCGGGGGCAGGAAGTCGGCCGGGCCGACTTTCCACTCCAACCACCCCTCGCGGACAACCACCCACACATCACCGCCGGATCCACGCGCCCCCCTGGCCCGGGAAGGGCGGGTGGGGACCGGGTTCGCCGCGCGGGGGCGTTGGGCCCGCTCGATGCGGACGGACCCCCCTTGCGAGTAGATGAGCCGCCTCGGAGCAGGAAGTCGGCCGGGCCGACTTTCCACTCCGATCGGCCGCAGCACGCGGCCGGCCGCCCACGCATCGCGGCGGATCCACGCGAGCCCCCAGAGCACCCCAGGAGGGGAAGGTGAGCCAACCCTGCGGGACACTTCTACGCGAGTAGATCGCGCAGGCCCGGAGCAGGAAGTCGGCTGGGCCGACTTTCCGCTCCGGCCACAGGGTGCAACGGGCGGCCGCTCGCGCACGCTCGCACCGCGGCCATTTCTATGCGAGTAGATGCTTCTGGCCCGGGAGCGGGAAGTCAGCGGGTCCGACTTCTGGGTCGCTCGGCGGGCGGCGGCGTTGCGGGCCGACTTCCTACTCCGTGGGGGTGGGGAGGCGGCGGGTGGTCCAGAGGGCGAGGTAGCAGGCGAGGGGGAGCATGAGGAGGAGGGCGGCCCAGAAGGCGGAGTGGCCCCAGAGGGTGGCGAGGGAGCGGAACCAGGGCGCCAGGACGGGGATGCGCAGGGCTTCGAAGGGGCCGACGGGTGGGGGCCAGGCGCCGAGGGTGACGGTGCCGACCGCGGCGGCGGCCAGGAGGCGGCGGGCGGCCCGGGGGGTGGCGCAGGCCGCGAGGAAGGCGAGGGCCGCCAGGAGCAGCAGGTAGTCGGCCTGGTAGGCGGCGCCGATCACCCCCGTGCCCCAGGACTCCGGCCTGGGGTGGTGGTCGCGGTCGACGACGGCCAGCCGGACCTCGACCGCCGCCCACAGCAGCAGGACCAGCACCAGCGTCCCGCCGACCCCGAACAGCAGCCGCTCGCGGAAGCCCGCGGCGTCGCCCGCGCGGGCCGGCCGGCGGCGGGCGGCGAGGCGGCGGCGGTCAGCGGCCGCCCGTTCCGAGGCCTCGTGGGCCGGCCGGAGCAGCCAGCGCGCCGAGCGGCCGTTGAGGACCAGTGCGAGCACGACCGCACCCACCGCGCCGACGCCCGCCCAGCTCCCCATCCCGCCCTCGAACATGACCACCCGGTCGATCACCGCCTGCGGCGGCCTGAGCACCGTCATCGGCGGTCCGAGGTGCAGATAGCCGACGGTGAAGGAGGCCGCGACGGCGAGGAACAGCACCCGCCGTCCGATCCGGGCCGGGAACGCGGCCACCGCCACGGCCGCCGCCAGGGCCGCGCCGAGCTGGCCCGCCGTCGTCCGGGCCGCCGCTTCGCCCGCCGTCCGCAGCGGGCCGTCGAAAGGACTGCCGGGCAGCAGCCGCGCACCCTCACCGAAGTCGACGCCGAACCGCCAGAGCGTCCCCGCCCAGAGCGTCATGCCGAGCGCGAGGAACAGCAGCAGGCCCGCCACCGCGCGCCGGGGCAGGACGGTGCGTGCACCGCCCCACCAGGCGCGCAGATCCGCCTTCCACGCCCCCCGGTTGCGGCCGCTCCCCCTGCCCTCCGCCCGGACGCTGCGCACGTGCAGCACGGCCGCCGCGGCGAGCACGCCCCGGCCGTCGACCGTGGCCGGGTCGGCCGCGAACGCCCGGCGGCTCAGCTCCGACCAGCTCCGGCCGAACGCTCCGCGCCCGCCGCCGCGCACCCGTGCGGCCATGGCGCCCGCCGCTCCGCCGACGGCCGCGACCGCCGCGTGGGCGCGCGGGGGCAGTCCGGCCAGCGGGCCCGGCAGCGCGGAGATCCGCCGGACGACCGCGCGCCGCTGCTGGTCCGGCTGGACGGTGAGCAGCAGCGCCCAGCGCCGCGCGGCCTTGCGCTCGTTAGCGGTCAGCCTGCCGCGAAGGCTCCGTGCCTCGCTCTCGACCGCGTCCAGCACGGCCGCCAGCTGGCTGAGGCCGAGCAGCCTGGCACAGGCCCGCTCCGGGCAGGCGGCGTGTCCGCAGTGGAAGCGGGCGGCGAGCCCGGACAGACCGACGGCGGCCAGCTCGTCGACGAACGCCAACCCGTCTGCCTCCCCCGCCAGTTGCGCCAGCCCGGCCGCGTCCACGCGGCGGTCCCGCACATACGGGACGGCCTCCGGCGCGAACGCCGCGCCGAGCGCCAGCACGGCCCGGGAGGCGGCCGCCGACTTCTCCGACGGAGTGCCGCGCTCGACGTCCTTGAGGTAGTGCAGGTCGAGGACGGTGTCCTTGACCTCGTCCCGCAGCCAGTCGCGCAGCCGCCGCGCCCCACCGCTGACCAGCCACGCCGCCGCGTCCGCCGACCGCCCGAGCAGCGCCTCGGCGAGCGCGGCCGGGTCGTGGAAGTCCTCGCCGCGGAAGGCGATCGGACGGTGCGCGGGCCCGGTCGCGGCGGGCGCGGGCGGCAGCGGGTCGACCCGGCTGCGGACCACCTCCGGGCTCCCGCCGGCCAGCCAGGCGCGGACCTGGTCGGCCGTCCAGCGGTCGGCCGGGTCCTTGGTGAACAGCCCCTGGAGGAGCAGGCGTCGCCGCTCGTCGGCGATCGCCGAGACGTCCACCTCGGCGTCCATCACCAGCCGGATCTGGAGCGCCTCGTCGCTGATCAGTCCGCCGTCCGCCCGGCGGTAGCGGCCGGCGCCGGTGAACACCTCGTGGAGGATGGTGCCGAGCGCCCACCACGGGCCGGCCTGGTGGTTGTGGCCGGCGAGCTGCTCCGGCGCCATGTAGGCGACGGTGACCTGCATGTCGGTGGAGAAGCGGCGGCTGGCGGTGAGTTTGGCGACGCCGCCGAAGTCCGCCACCACGAACTGGGCGGCGCTGCGGCCCCCCTTCCCGGCCGGGCGGACCAGGATGTTGGCGGGTTTGAAGTCGACCGGGTTGCGCGCGATGGTGGTCTGCCAGAAGGCCAGCAGGTCGACCAGCTCGCGGATGATCCGCTCGGTCTCCCCGGGCCGGTCCAGCCGGCGCCGGGTGCGCAGCTCGGCGATGTGGTCGGCGAGGGTGACCGGGAGGTACTCCATCGCCATCCAGTCGCAGAGCGCGCCCGCGTGCTCGACGCGGCCGTGGCCGAGGATCTCGGGCACGTGGCGGCGGAAGGCGGGGGCGCCGGCGAGGTGGGTGAGGAGGTCGGTGTCCGCCCGGACGCCGGGGTTGCCGACCTTCACGGCCGCGTCGCCGCCGCCGTCGGCGCGGCGGACGTGCCAGACGGTCCCCTCGCTGCCGGAGCCGACGGGGCCCAGCGGGTGGTAGCGGTCGGTGAGGGCGGAGGGGAAGGCGTCGGCCGGGTCGGCGATCGGCGGGTCGGCGGCCGGCGGGGCGGGAGTGGTGGGGTGGTCGGTGGGCGCGGCCGCGTCGGCGGGACCCGCCGGGCCGGCGGGCGCGGCTTGACCGGTGGGGCCGCTCGGTCGCTGGACCCGGGTGCGGGCGCCGCGTTGCACGCGGGTACGCGGGCCCGCCCCGTCGGCAGGGGCGGGCACGGGGGCGGAATCCGGGCGCTGACGCTGGACACGGGTACGCGGACTCGCCCCATCGCCGGCCCCGCCACTCGAACCACCGGATCCCCGCTGCTCACGGGCACGCGAGCCCGCCCCATCGGCGTAGCCGGGCGCGGAAGCAGGGTCCGGACGCTCGCGCTGCACCCGCGTCCGCGGACTCCCCGCATCCGCACCCCCGCCACCCGAACCACCGGGCCCGCGCTGCACACGGGTGCGCGGGCTCTCGGCGGGGGTGTCGCCGGACCCCGGAGTCCGCTGGGGGGACTGGCCGGGGACGCGGCCCCGGCCGTTCGCCTGCCCGCGGCCCTGCTTGCGGGTGGGCGGGCTCGGCTCCGGCGGTGTGTCGGCCATCGCGCCGTTCTCCTCCTCGCGCCCCCGGCTCACCGGGGAGCGCCGAACTCGTCGATCTCGATCACCTGGGCGTCCACGTCCATCGCGAACCGCAGCCGCTGCCCCGGCCCGATCCGGGTCGGTCCGGCGATCCGGCGGCCGTCGACGAACGTGCCGTTGGTCGAGTCCAGGTCCTCGACGTGCAGTGCGCCGTCGATCCAGCGCAGCCGTGCGTGGCGCCGGGAGAGCTGGTCGAGGCCGGCCAGGCCGGGGACGGCGGCGCAGTCAGGCTCGTCGCGGCCGATGGCCAGTCCGCCGCCGCCTCGCCGGTGTTCGCCGTGGACGGGCAGCATGGCCCCGGCGATCACCAGCGCCAGCCGGACCACCGGCCGCGGGGACCGACGCGCCGGACGGGTCGCGGGGGTGGCAGGGGTAGTGGGGGTGGCAGGGGTAGCGGGGGTGGCGGGGGTCGCGCCGGCCTCGCCGACCGGCGGAGGCGGCGCGGCCGGCACGTCCTCGGCCGGGTCGTACCGCTCCAGCTGCTGGAACATGTGCACCTGGCAGTACCCCCGGGTGGCGGAGGCCGGACACTCCCCCGGTGCGCCCACCGGGCAGCGGTAGATCACGGTCGCCACGAGGTCTCCCGAAGGGTCACGCCGCGCCGGACCAGGTCGCGTTCGATCCGGCCCAGGTCTCCGGGGCGCGGCACCCCGATGACCCGGACCTCGCCCTCGCTCACGCGCACCTGGAGTTCGGGCCGCTCCGGCCGGTGCTCCAGGAAGGGCGCGTACCGCTCGCGGCCGAGCGCCGTGCGGGTGAGCAGGCGCTGGTTGGCCGAGCCCCGCCAGACCAGCCGGGTGGGCTGCCCGGCGCGGTAGCGGCCGGTGATCACCGCGTCCGCGCCGTCCAGGGCGGCGGCGGCGACCGGGTCCGCGGCCAGTTCCTCCGGCTCCCAGCCGGTGTACACCAGCAGGTCGGCCGCGGCACCGGCGCGGCGGCGTTCCGCGTCGGCGGCGGCGAGCAGCGCGGCGAGGGCGGCGGGCTGTTCCAGGGGCTCGCCGCCGCTGACGGTCAGACCGTCCAGGCCCTCCGCGAGCGCCGTCCGCCACAGCGCGGCGAACCGCTCGATCGTCAACTCCCGCCCCGCCGAGGCATCCCAGGTGTGCCGGGACATGCAGCCGGGGCAGGCCAGCGTGCACCCCTGGAACCAGACGCCGAGCCGGCGGCCGGGGCCGAGCGCGGTCACCGGCCGGGAGACCTGGGCGACCACGGCGACCACGGCGGCAGCGGCGGCGCCGTCGGCACTCAGCCCGGCCACCGTTCGACCTCCAGGCGGTAGCCCTCGCCGTCCCCGTCCCCCTCGACGGCGACCACCTCGATGCGCTCGCCGCGCCGGGGCGGATTGCGGAAGACCTCCTTGGCCAGCGGGTTGACCAGGGCCGACTCGACGGCGGTCAGGATGCCGCGCCCGCCGTGGTCGAGCCGCCGGGTGGCCTCCACCCGCAGCACCTCCCAGGCGTCCTCGGCGAGGGTGAGCGCGGCGCCGTGGACCTCCTGGACGCGGGCCGCCACCGAGGCGATGGCCTTGTCGAGGATCTGCGGCACCCACTTCTCCTGCATGAAGTCCATCGGGATGAAGTTGTCGCCGAAGCGGTTGCGCAGCTCGGGCCGCTTGATCGTCTCGTTGAAGAAGAGGTCGAAGGCTTCGCGCAGCGCGTGACGCACCATCACCGGATCGTCGTGCCGCCCCAGTTGCCGACCGGCCGCGCGGGTCGCCGAGGATCCGGAGGCGCCCGCATCCGCCGCCTCGGAACCCGGATCACCGCCGCCCGGCGGGTCGCCCAGCACGGTGGCGGCGACGCCGAGGTTGGAGGTGAAGATCAGCACGCACTCGGTGAAGTAGACGGTGGCGCCGCGCCCGTCGGTGAGCCGGCCGTCCTCCAGGATCTGCAGGAAGAGGTCGAACAGCCGCGGGTTCGCCTTGTCGATCTCGTCGAAGAGCAGCACGCTCATCGGGTTGGCCCTTACGGCGTTGGTGAGTTCGCCGCCCGCGTCGTGGCCGACGAACCCGGGCGGGGCGCCGATCAGCCGGTCCCGGGCGTGCTCCTCGGCGAACTCGCTCATGTCGAAGCGGATCGGCCGGGCGTCCTTGCCGAGGATCATCTCGGCGACGCCCTTGGCGAGTTCGGTCTTCCCGACGCCGGTCGGGCCGGAGAGGAAGAGCGTGCCGCGCGGGCGGCTGGGCGAGCTGGACGCCTGGGCGCCGTTGAGCCCGGCCGCAGAGCGCATGAAGATCTCCAGGGTGCGGCGCACGGCGTGCGGCTGGCCGATCACCTTGCCGTTGAGGAACTCCTCGCCGTCGGCGATGCGTTCGCGCAGCGCGGCGGTGGCCCACGGATTGTCGAGCACGCCGATCCGGTACAGGCGGGCGGCCTCGTCGAGGCGCTGGACCGGCAGGCTGCGGTCCAGGGCCATCCGCCCGATCGCCATGACCTCCGAACTGCCCATTCCGTGCGAGGAGTCGGCGAGCGCCTTGGCCGCCGCCGCGGTCTCGTCCTCGGTCAGGGCGGGGCCGCCGGTCGCCGCCTGGTAGCGGGCGAGCCCGCCGACCACGTGCCGGGCTGCGGCCAGGCGCTGGTCGTGCGGCGGCTGCGGCACGTTGATCACCCGCACCGCCCTGCTGCCGACCGCGAACTCCCTCGGCAGCTCCTCCTGTCGCTCCACCACCCAGAACACCGTGTTGTACGGCGTGACGGTGCTCGCGCCCTGCACCGGGCGGGCAGTGTGGCCCAACTCCTCGGCGGCGGCGAAGAGTCGGGCCGCCTCACCGTCGACGGGCGCCTGCGGCGAGCCGAGCCGGCCGGCGTACGGGACCACCAGTGCGATCGGCGGGCCGGGGTGCTGGACGACGCCGACCATCGCGTCGCGCAGGCGGTCCAGCAGCTCCGGCTCGTCGCCGTCCTCGTCGGCTCCGCCCCGGCCCGAGTCGCCGGGCGCCGCACCGCCGCCGCGCCGCCACCGCTCGTCGCGTTCGAAGAACTCCCGGATCACCGCCGGGATCTGCTCCGCCGTGGCGCTCAGCCGCAGCAGCGCGATGCGGTCGTTGACCTGGTCGACGAAGGCGATCGCGCCGTAGCCGCGGGCCGCGCAGATCGACTCGATCACTCCGGCGAGGCTGTACGGTGCCAGCGTCCCGCTGCGGCCGGCGGCGTGGTCGTCCGGCAGCAGGTACTGGTCGCGGACGTTGCCGGTGAGCAGCACCTGCGGGTAGACGGTGAGCGCCATGTCCAGTTCGCGGATCCAACTGGGCGCGGCGGGGCGGGCGGTGTCCTCGGCCGGGTCCGGCCCGTCCGGTGCGTCCGGCCCGTCCGGCGCGGCGTCCTTGCGCAGGTCCGCACGATCGGCCTGCTCCGCACGGCCGGCCTGTTCCGCGCGGCCGGCGCGGCCGGCGGGCGGGGGCTCAGCGGTCACGGTGGCGCTCCTGCGGCTTCTGACGGGCACCGGCGGACTCGGTCCTGGTGCCGCTGCCGCTCTTCCTGCGACGGCGCGGCGGAGCGGCCTCGGACGGCGGCTGCGGCCACCAGCCGCCCGGCACGAGGCCCGCGGCCAGCGCACCGGGCGGCATCGCGGACGTCCGCTCCAGCCGGACGCCGCGCTCCCGGACGGCTTCCTCGATGGCGGGCAACTGCTCCTCGCAGAACCACTGCTGGACTTCCTCGTCCCGCTCCTCGTCCTGCTCCGGATCGCCGGTCCCGCCGTCGTCGCGGCGGACCACCGCCGTGGTCAGGGTCGCCTGGCCGGGCGCCAGCACCAGGCGCAGCCCGTACCCGGTGACGGGCGGCTCGCCGTCCGTCCCGCCCGCGCCGGAGGCCGCCGCCCGCCCGGGGTCCGGGTCGCCGAACGGCACCACCACCGCCCCCTCCTCGGCGAGCAGGTCCGCGAAGCCCTCGCCCACCTGGTAGTCCCGGGCCCGCAGCACCTCGGCGAGCGCCGCGACCACCGGCGCCCGGTGGCGGCGCGCGTCCGCCCGGGCCACCGCCTCCTCCACCTCGGGCCGCAGGTACGCCGGGTCGTCGGCGGCGGCGAGGGCCGCGAGCAGCCGGTCCCGGTCGGCCGGATCCGCCTCCCGGGCCAGTTCCGCCAGGGCGGCGCGCAGTTCGGCGCGCTCCTCCTCGCGGGCGCGGCGCTGCACCGAGTGCTGGACGAGCGCGGCGAGGTCGGTGAGCGTCGTCCGCACGTCGGAGACGGTGCCGGCCGCCTTCAGCGAGCGCACCAGGCCCGCCACCCGTTCGAGGTCGGCGGGGTCGCAGCGGGGCACGTCGCGGTCGAGGATCGCCTGCGCCTCGGCGAGGGCTCCGGCACGGACCCGCCCGATCCGTTCGGCGCGCTCGCGCTCGGCGGCCTCGGCTGCGGCCTCGGCTGCGGCAACGGCATCGGCGGCGCGGCCCGGGTCCGAGCGGGCCGGGCGCGGGCGCTCCGGTTCGGCCACCGCCTCCGGCAGCACCGCCGACCAGACGTCCTGCACCGCCGCCGCCAGCTCCTGCGCCGCACGGGCGTTGGCCGCCTGCGCGCGCTCGATCGCCCGCGTCAGCTCGGCCTCGTCGGCCCCCGCTCCGACGGTCACGGTCTCCACGGTGACCCGGGCCGTGCGGTAGGCGCGGCGCAGCTGCCCGGCCTCGCCGCGCAGCCCCTGGGCCTGCTCGCCCAGCTCGCCGAGCCGGGCGCGCAGCTCCGACCGCCGCGCCTCGGCCCGCCGGAGGTTCTCGGCGCGCTGGGCCTCGGCGGCCAGCCGGGCGCGCAGCCGCCGGCGCCGCTCGGCCTCCCGGTCGATGTAGGACCACCCGTATCCCGCGGAACTGCTCACCGGCCGCCTTCCGAGCGCGAGTCGTGACCTGCGGCGCGGACCGGGCGCCTGCCACCGGTCCGGACCCCTGCGCACGCGCCGCCGAGGCCGGTGCGGGTCGTACGTGAGGACACACGACAGACGACCACGCGCGAACCGGCACCGCCCCCGAGGTGCTGCTGATGCCCCATCATGCCGTAGATCCGGCCACGGCCGGCCGGCCTTTGCAAATCCGAGATCACCACCCGGGGAGCGGCCCGACGCGCTAGATTGACGCACGGTCGGCAGGCGCGGACCGGGATCGGAGCCGGGATCGGAACCGGGCGGGGGTGAGGGACGATGGTGTCGTCGGAGGACGTGCTGGCAGCGCTGCGCGCGCACTGGGACGACATCTGGGAGCTCCTCGACGAACCGTCCCGGGCCAGGCTCCGGGAGCTCGCCGAGGACACGGCCGGCGATCCGGAGCGCGTCGTGCGCAGGATCGTCCGGCTGGTGCAGGCCGCTCTCCCGGGCGGGCATCCGGTCCTGGAGCTGTTCGACGACTTCGTGCGCTACGCCCGGGGCGCCGACGGCGGCCGGACCGTCGACAGCGGCACGTTCAACGGGACCGTCATCCAGGCCGGCGTCGCCGGCCTGCTGCGCCCCGCCTCGGCCCTCTCCGACGACACGCCCCCCGACGACGCCGACGACTGGCTGCTCGCGGCGGACTCCGTCACCGCCGCCTCCTACCGGGCCGACGGGCACGATCCCGCCGACCCCGACCTGATCCGGCTGACCGACCGCCAGGGCACCGTCCGGCTCCCGTCGTTCCAGTTCGACGGCGTGTCCGGCCGCCCGCTCCCGGTCGTCGTGGCCGTCAACCGCCTGCTCGACGCCGACGACGACCCCTGGGGCGTGGCGGACTGGTGGCTGGGCTCCAACGCCTGGCTGGACACCGTGCCCGCCCGTCTGCTGGGAACCGCCGGTGAGCACACGCTGCTCGCCGCCGCCCGCGCCGAGATCGCGGAGTGGTGAGGGCATGCCCGACGTGAAGGTTCCCGCCCCGACCGTGCGCGCCACCCCGTTCCGCGAGGTCCTGCCCGCGGGCACCGTCCTCCACCGGGTGCACGCCGCCGCGTTCCCGGCCACCTCGTTCAACCCGTACCCCTCCGACAGCCACTACGAGGGCGGCCGGTTCTGCTCCTTCGAGGGCGACGGCTCCCACCTGCCGTACCTGTACGCCGGGTTCTCGGAGCGGACGGCGGTGATGGAGACGCTGGTGCGCGGCGTCCCGTTCGACGAGCGCGGCTGGCGGCGGGTCCGGCGCGCCTCGGTGCGGGGCAGGGTGCTGTCGCGGATCGAGACCACCTGCGACATCCCACTGGTCGGCCTGATGACGCTCGACCAGCTCGCGGCCGTCCACCAGGACGAGTGGCTGATCCACTCCACGCCCGAGGCCTACCCGCGCACCCGCCGCTGGGCGGCCTGGATCCGCGGCCAGGCGCCGTGGGCGCTGGGGCTGCACTGGCCGTCCAAGCGGGATCTGGGGAGCAGCGCCTGCGTCCTCTACGAGCGCGACCCCGCCACTCCGCTCGTCAAACCGGCCGACACCGCGCCCGTCCCGCTGGACACGGCCGAGGGCGCCGAGCTGCTCAACCGCCTCCTCGCCCCGGCCCGTACCCGGATCGATCCCCCGCGCCGGTAGGGCGCGGGGGTCACCGGCGGGGGGGTCACCGGCGGGGGGTCACCGGCGCGAGGCGGCGGACCGGGCCGCCCGCCGCCGGGCTCAGGCCCGGGGAAGGGCGGCGAAGGCGCGGAGGCCGGTGCGGCTGCCCCGGTAGACGGCGGATCCGGCGGCCGCCAGGGAGACCCAGGTGAACGCGGTGTCGGCGGTGAGGTGCTCCGGCTCGTCCTGCCAGCGGAGCCGGCCCGTCGTCAGGTCGTAGGCGAAGAGACGGTCGTCGTTGGTGCCGACGTACACGGCGCCGTCGGCGGCCGTCAGGGAACTCATCCCCCGCCCCATCCCCGGCGGCACGGTGGCCGTCCACCGCTCGTCGCCCGTGGCCGCGTCCAGGGCCAGCAGCCGGTCCCCCTTGAGCAGGCAGACCGCCCCGCCTGCGGCCACCGGGCCGGTCACGCCGCTCCGCTGCGCCCGCTTCCAGAGCACCCGCCCGGTCGCCGCGTCCAGGGCGAAGACCGTCGAACCCCCGGCGGCGAGGTCGGTGTCCGCGAGACACACGATGCCGCCGTGGACCACGGGCGGGTCGAGGACGAACCCGACGCCGTCCTGCGCCCACCGCTGCTCGCCGCTGCGGACGTCGAAGGCGAGCAGCCCGGCGGACCGGCCGGGCAGGTACACGGTGTCCCCGGCCACGAGCGGGGCGCCCGAGACCACCGGCGGGCCGATCCACCGCGCCTGGCCGGTGGCCGCGTCGAATGCGCGCAGCGACGCCCCCTCGACGGTGATCACACTGTCGCCGACCACCGCGACGCCCTGGGGCGTCGAGAGGTCCCGCCAGTCCGGCACGGCGATCTCCCAGCGCCGTTCCCCCGACGCGGCGTCGAAAACCTGGACCTTGGTCGCGGAGTTCACGCACACCACGCCGCCGCCCTCGGCCAGCGGCCAGCCGCCGCGGTTCCCGGCGTCGTCGGCCGTGCTGACCTCGGCGGCCCAGCGGACGGTGCCGGTGCCCGGATCGAGGGCCCGGACGCTGCCGTCGTACCCCGCCACGTAGAGGTGCCCCCGGGGATCGGCCGACGGGACGACCCGTCCGCCGCCGGCCGCCGCGTCCCAGAGCCGGGGGCCGCGGGCGTTCTCCCGGACCGCCCACCAGCGGGCCCCGGCCGGCACCGCGAGCGCGCCCAGCCCGGCGGCCGCGCTCAGCAGCAGGCGGCGGCGGTTGATCCGTTGGGGGGACGGCGTGTGGTGCGTGGTGTCGGAGGTCACGCCGTTCATCACTTCGTCCACTGATCGCACGGTTCCCCCGTCGACCGGGACCGGCCCTTTCGGGCAACCCGCAACGGGGACGCCCCGCCCGGACGGGGGCCGGGCGGGGCGGGGCCGGGCGGGGCGGGTCTGTGCGGTACGGATCTGGGCGGTACGGATCTGGGCGGTACGGCGCCACCGGGTCGCCCGGTCACGGGCAGGGGTGCGCCTCGGGCGGCACTCGGGTCGGTCGGGGCGCCGCCGCCGGTCGGACCACCAGGGCCGGGTGCCAAATCCGGACTCGGCCGCTGTCGATCCCCATCAGTCCTCGCCAGCCCCCCTTCCTCCTCAGTCCGCGTCCGTCTCCACGGGTTCGTCGGCGCGCTGGTCCTCGGTGCGGCCGAGGCGCCAGTAGCCCATGAAGCAGACGGCGCGCCGGTCGTAGCCGCGCTCCCGGACCAGGTGGCGGCGCACCTCGCGGACGTCCGCCGCCTCCCCCGCGACCCACGCGTACGGCGTACCGCCCGGCAGGTCGGCGGCGCGCACGGCGTTGGGGAGCGCGGGGGTGCCCGGGGCGCCCCGGTGCAGCCAGGTGATCTCGGTGCCGGGGCGGTCGGCGGGCAGGTAGGCGTGCTCCCGCGGCCCCTCGACCTCGGCGAACACCTTCACCGGCAGGTCGGCGGGAAGTTCGTCGAGGATCGCGGCGACGGCGGGCAGGGTGGACTCGTCGCCCGCCAGCAGCACCCAGTCCGCCCCGTCGGGCAGCCGGAACTCCACGCCGCCGGCGTCCTCGATCGCCGGACCGCAGACGATGACCCGGTCGCCGGGCGCCGCCGTCATGGCCCAGTTCGAGCCGGGTCCGTGGTCGCCGTGGACGGCGATGTCGATGTCGACCTCGTCGGGGTCGCGGCGCTGCGCGCGGACGGTGTAGGTGCGCAGCACCGGGCGGACGGCGGGGTCCATGGCCCGCCAGCTCTGGTACCAGCCGAACTCCTCCTCGCCCTCGGGCATGAGGGGTTCGGACTGGCCGGGGAGGGGCAGCAGGAGTTTCACCCGCTGGTCGAGGCCGCCGTTGACGAATCCGGTGAGGCCGGGGCCGCCGAGGGTGATCCGGGCCATGTGCGGGGTGATCCGGGTGGCCCGGAGCACCTGGAGCGGGAAGAGCAGGAAGCGCGCGGGGGCGGCGGTGCTGGTCAGGGCCGTCTCCTCTCATCTGAATTTAGGTAAGGCTAACCTACTTTCCGGCGTGTTCGCCGCAGCGGCGGCCGCCGCGCCGCCGTATCGTCCGGAAAGAGACGGCCCGCCGCCCGGCGGTCCTCGGAGGAGGTGGTGTCGCAATGTGGCCACGCGTCAAGGGCCTGCGCTCGATGGAACTCGGCACTCCGGGCGCGATGCGGGCCGAGCTGAACGCCCTGGCGCTGACCGGCCGGAAGACCGCCACCACCGGCCTGCTGGCGGAATACGCCGAGGAGGCCGAGGGGCTGGAGTACCCCGGCGAACGGCTGGCGCTGCTCGACGACGACGGGCGGCTCGTCGGGGTCATCGAGATCACCGGCGTGGAGGTGAAGCCGTTCGCCGAGGTCACCTGGGAGCACGCCCGGGCGGAGGGCGAGGGTGACGCCTCCCTGGAGGAGTGGCGCGCCGGGCACCGCGGCTACTGGGAGCGGCTGGGCACCCGGGTCGAGGAGCGCACGCCCGTGGTCTGCCTGGCCTTCCGCCTCGCCGGGGCTCCGTAGGCGTCGCCGGTCGCCGGTCTCCCGTGCTCAGTCGCCGGGTCGCCGATCGTCAGCCGTCCGGGAACCCGGCGACCAGGTCGCGGAACACCGCCGGCTCGTCGACCCACGGCCAGTGCCCGCACCCGGGGAGCACCTCCAGGCGGCCCGCCGGGTAGCCGGCCGCGACCCGGCGCGGTGTGTCGACGCCCGCCACGCCGTCCTCGGACCCGGCGACCACCAGCACCGGACTGCCGAACGTGGGCAGCTCCGACTCTCGATCACGGCTCAGCGCGTGTCGACCACGACCGGCCGGAGCAGCCTCACGGGCTCGCCGCCCGGCTCCTCCCGGAGGCGTCCGTCGGCCCCGCGCACGCTGCACGGTCCCCAGAGCCGCGTGCCGGCGGTGTCGGCCAGGTACCACCGGCCGCCGACCAGCGCCAGGGAGTAGTACGGGTCCTGGGGGTCGACCTCGACGAAGGACGGATCGACGCCGCACAGGACGTCCACGCCCAACCGTTCGCCGATGTGCTCCGCGAAGCGCAGGTCGGGGTACGGCCCGAGGTCGCACGCGTACACGTGCACCACGAGGCCGAGCGGCCACGCCGGATCCTCGGTGGGCTCCAGGCTCGCCCACAGACCTCCGATCCCGTCCGGGACGTCGGCTCCGGGAGGCTGCACCGCCAACGGCAGGCCGGGCGGGACCAGTTCCGCGAACACGGCCGCCACGTCGGCGACGCTGAGGGCCCGTGACACGGTGATGCTGAACATGGTCGCCATGGAACCACGACCCCCGGGAGCGCCGTCGGGGCCGGTGGGTGGGACGCTGTCACCGTGATGGAACGGAAGTCCTTCCAGACGCACCTGCGGCGGGCCGCCACCGGCATCCTGGAGCGCGTCCCCGAGCAACTGAAGCCTGAGACCTACGTCCTGGCCTTCAACATCTGGCGCGTCGACGCCGACAACCGCCGCCCGCACGTGGACGTCGGCTACAACACGGAGAGCCGGTACGAGCAGGAGATGCGGCGGGGCGCCGACCCCTGGGAGGCGCGCTGGAACTACGCCTTCTGGATCCTCGACGGCTTCGACAGGCTCGGCAACGTCCCCGAGGACCCGGTCGGCGGCCCGCTCTACGAGGAGGAGGCCCGGGAGCGCGGCATCTGGTACGACGGCGCGTTCGACCTCGGCCGCATGCTGGACGACGACGAGCTCCGCACCAAGTCCGGCCTCCTCGAACTCCACTTCCACGACGCCGTCGTCGACCTCGCCCGCCACCTCCACACGAGCGGCACCGTCACGAGGATCTTCGGCCGTCCCCTGCCCGTGGTCGTGTTCGACATGGACTGCCCGGGCTGGGAGGAGGAGGCCACCAGGGCCGCCAACCCGGCCGAGCTGATCGAGGACTTCCTGGCGTGAATCACCCCCGTGGGAAGTCGGCGGGTCCGACTTCCTGCTCCGGGGCAGTCGTCCGCTCGGGCGGCGGGGCGTCGGCCGTGGGCGGCGAGGAGGTGTTCGGTCAGTCGCCGATCCCGAGATGCAGGATGGTCGCCCAGTCGCCGGTGACCAGCAGCAGGTTGCGCCACCAGAGCTCGCCCGCGTGCGGGCCGTCGACGTCGGCGGAGCTTCGGACGGGCCCCAGATGCGCTTCGACGAGGTCGGCGACGCCGTCGGCGAGCTCGCCTGCCCGCCGGATCTCGACGGGCGTGCGGAGGTCCGGGTCCGCATACCGGTGGGCGGGCTGCAGGCACCCCTCGGTCACCTGGCGGCGGAGGATGTCCCGCCAGGCTCGCGGTGACTCGAACGGGACGACCGGCGTCCCTACCCGGTGTCCGCTGGTCCCCGCGTCGTACACGGCCTGAGCGAGACTCCTCATCCGGTCATGCCCGGGCCGCGTCCCGGCCACCCGGACGACGGGGAACAGGTGGATGGACGACACGTGGTTGCAGTCGTCGAGCAGGTCCTCAAGCGGTTCGGCCGCGGCTGACACCGCGGCCGGGGCGTCGAGGGGGTTCAGCATGGGCGTCCGGGTCCTCCGTGCGGTTGCGTGTTACGGGCTCAGCGTGTCAGCCGAGCGCCGGGTCCGGCTCCCTGAATGCTGCCAGCGCCCTGCGGGCGGCGGGGTAGACGTCCGCCGGGAAGCACCGGTCGGACGCCAGCGCAGCTTCGAGCAGGGGCGTCGCGGCCGAGGCCGGGGAGCCGATCCGGGCGAGGTACCGGATCGCCGCGCGGCAGGCGTCGTCGGCCTCACCCGACCTCAGGGGCTCAAGTGCCGCCAGCAGCACCGGGACTGCGGCGTCCGCGTCCCCGGTGACCCGCCACCAGGCGTGGGCGGCCTGGACACGGGTCCACGGGCCGGGCGACTCCAGCAGCGGCCGGAGCGCCGTCGTGCACAGCGCCGCCTGCGGCCCCAGCTCCGCCAGCCGGCCGAGATCGGCGTACCCCAGGCCCAGGGCCGCAGCGGCTTCTAGGAAGGCCAGGAAGACCTGCGGTTCACCGGTGATCCGCCAGTGCGCCCAGGCCGCGTTCTGGGCACCGTGCCACCGTCGGCCGCCGTTCGGCAGCGGGGTGGCGCCGTCGTGCCGCAGTGGCTGGACGACGCCGAGGGCGAAGCCGGCGAGGGTGTCCGCCGCAGGAGCCGCCGCCGGGCCGATGGCGCCGAGCGCGTCGCAGGCCCATCGCACGTTGCGGGTGGCGAGCGCCGAGACCAGCTCCGGGACCGCCCCGCTCGCGGCGGGACCCCACACGGCCATGGCGGTGAGGACCGAACGCAGCCGCTCGTTGTCGGCCGAGTCGACGAGCAGGCGGCGGATCCCCGGGAGCAGTTCGTCGGCGCGTCCCGCCAGCGGCTGGAGGACGTGTCCGAGTGAAGTCACCTGGAAGAACGGGAGTCCGCTGCTCGACGCCAGCCAGCGGTGCACCGGTTCCAGGGCTTCCGGACGGCCGAGCCGGGCGAGGACCAGGGCCGCCGGGCCGGCGACCAGGTCGTAGGAATCGCCGGCGGCCGCGATCAGGGCGGGAACGGCCGGTGTGATGTCCTGCGTGGAGTCCGCCGAGACGTGCCGCGCCAGCGCCATCGCCGCGTGAGCGCGGGCATGGGAATGACGGGAGTTCAGGCAGCGCACCAGGCCGGCCACCAGGTCCGGCCGGGGTGCACGCCAGCGCCGCAGAATGTCCGAGGCGATGGCGACCGCACCCTCGACCAGTACGGGCTGCTCGGAGTCGAACCCGCCCATGGCGATGGCGACCCCGCGGTCGACATGCTCGTGCACGTCCAGCCGCAGCTCCTCCGGGTCAACACCAGCGTGGGCGAGCAACTTACGGGCGTGGAATTCGTACAGCGTCTCGGTCGCGTGGGCCATGACCCGCAGGCTACAGCCGTGGCCCGGCCTCGATGCCGTCACCAGACGAGGACTCCGCCTCCCAGCGTGAGCGCCCGCCCAGCGGTGTCCTCGATGATCGCCAACCGCGCCGAGATCGCCTCCCTGTGCTCCTCGGCCGTCCGCACCGGTTCCGTCTCCGCGACGATCCGCTCCAGGTTCTCTCGGAGCAGACGGCACTCCCGCAGGAACGCGGGGACGTCCTCGGGTTCGACGTGGAGGTCTGCCCCGGCCAGGACCGGGAAGAAGCCCGCCCCGAGGGACCGGACCGCCTCCGATCCCCAGACCCGCGTGCGCCAGTCCTCGAAGCCCGCGAGGTCCGCGTGCCCCTCCGGGGTGTCCTGCACGCGGACCTCACCACGCGCGTCGACAAGGAAGACGTGCACCGTCAAGCTCATGGGCGCAGTGGATCACGAGTCTGACGATCCGCTCCACGGGTTTTCGTTCCGGCGGAGGTCAGGGACGGAGTGGCTCGGCATCGGTCGTCAGGCCGTCCGTCACCAGCCACCGGGCCACCAACGGCTCGATCCCGGCCCGGGCGCGCGCCGCATCGACCGACGGGTGGGAAAGGAGTGGGAAGTCGGCGGGTCCGACTTCCTACTCCGGGACGCTGTCGTTTCAGAGGGTGGCGTGTTGGCCGTGGGTGAGGAGGGGGAGGGTGCGGCCGAGGGTGGCGAGGGCCTGGCGGGTGCGGGCGTGCTGGGCGGGGCTGAGGAGGGTGGGGAGGTCGCGGGGGTCGGCGAGGCGGGCGCCGAAGAGGTTGCTGCGGTGGCGGGGCGGGACGGTGATGCGGGCGGCGTCGCGGTCGGTGAGGGTGCCGCCGTCGAAGACGAGGGTGAGGCGTTCGAGGTAGCGGTCGGCGGGGGTGAAGTCGACGGCGAGGAGGTGGGTGACCGGCCGGTGGAGGCCGGTCTGGGCGTGCAGGACGCGGGTGGCGGCGCGGTGCGGGGGCTCGTTGGTGCGGCAGGCCCCGCCGGGGAGGAGGTGGCCGTCGAGGAAGTCGGGGTCGACGAGCAGGACGCGGCCGTCGTCGGTGCGCAGCAGGACCTGGGTGCCGAGCCGGCAGGTGGGGGGCTTGGCCAGCAGGCGGGGGTCGCGCGAGGGGAGGGTGCGCATGGCGGGGGCTACTTTCCGGTGGCGGTGCGGTTGAACCCGGTCATGAGGGAGGCGGCGAAGAACAGCCACCAGACCAGGTCGGAGGTGCGGGGGTCGGCGAGCGAGGCGGCGACCTGGGCGACGAGGCTCGCTGCGGCGAACACGGCTGCGGCGGTGAGGAGTTCAGCGCGGGTCGGCCGGTTGCTGGGCCTGTTCATGGCGCAGCCCCTTTCGGAGGAGGTCGATGATGCGCTCGATCTGCTCGGTGCGGGCGGCTCCGAGGCTGATGAGGTAGCAGCCGGTGCGGCGCCCGAAGTCCCAGTCGACTTCGAGGGAGGGCAGTTTGGCGTCGGCGAGGGCGAGGACGGTGGCCAGGTCCTCGACGGCGTACGCGGCCGCGCGCCGCTGGTCGGCGGTGGCCCGGTTGAGGATCGCCCCCATCAGGCCACACCTCGGCGGGGCTCGAACGCCCGGTACGCCGACTCGGCGGCGGTGAAGGAGGAGAACCCGGCGAGGAGGCCGGAGTTGTCGTGCAGCCACTCCCCCGAGGTCTCGTTCCGCACCCGGTAGCACCGGGCCGACGGGTCCCAGCGCACGCCGTAGCCGTGGAGCTTGGTGGGGGGCTGGATTCGGGCAGGTCTCATGGGAACCCTCCGCAGTCGGTCTTTCACGTTCCGTACCCATGGTCGCCCGGAGAGGGCTAGCATCTGAAGCGAAATTGGACTTGACTGGATCGCTGTCCAAGTTGGAGCAGACGTGGTCAACCGCAGAGAACTTGATCCATCGGCAGGTCGGTGGGCACCCTTCGGCGTACAACTCCGCAGGTTGCGCGAAGCGGCAGGCCTCACTCAGGCCCAGTTGGCCAAGCTCATGGGATTCCACTACTCCACCGTCTCGTTCGCCGAACTTGGCACGAAGCAGGTGTCGCTGAGGTTCGCACGCGCAGCCGACAAGGCGCTCGGCACGCACGGAACGCTGACACTCATGTGGCAGCAAGCGTCGAACTCAGCAGGGCTTGCCGAAGGCTTCACCGAGTTCGCCGGGTTCGAGGCGAAGGCGAGAGAGCTGCGGCTCTACGAGACGACACTGGTGCCGGGGCTGCTGCAAACGCCGGAATACGCCGAGGCCGAGTTGTCAGAAGCGGTTCTGCGTGGAGAGATCACTGAAGACCAGGCCGATGAACGGCTGAACTTCCGCCTCGACCGGCAGCAGCTCCTCCGTCGAGGCCAGCCCCCACTCGTCTTTGCAGCTCTTGCCGAGAACGTGATCCGCTGGTCCCTCGGGGGTCCGAAGGTGATGGGCGATCAACTCAAGCACCTTGAGGAGTTGGCTGCACGGCCGAACGTCCTCGTCCAAGTACTGCCCTTCACCCTTGCGACCCGCCCGTTCCAGACAGCCGTCACTTTGCTGACCATGCCGGACGAACATCAGCTCGGCTACACGGAGATCCCCAACCGGGGGTTCCTGGAACGCGATCGAACAACAGTGTCGATTTGGCGAAGGCGCTACGATCGGCTCCAGGTTGAAGCCCCGATGCGGTCCATGTCCTTGGACATAATCCGTGGAGCCCGGAAGGATCTAGCGCCATGACACTCGATGTTGCCTCCTGGCGGAAGAGCAGCTACAGCGGCGATGCGGGCCAGTGCATCGAGGTGGCCGACGGGCACCCCGGGCTCATGCCCGTCCGCGACTCCAAGGACCCCGCCGGGCCCACCCTCCTCTTCCCCACCGACGCCTGGCAGTCCTTCGTGACCGCCATCCGCGCCGGCGAGTTCAACCAGCACTGACACCGGCACCCCGGAGTGGGAAGTCGGACCCACCGACTTCCCACTCCGAGTGACGCCCAGCGCTCCATAGCGATTCGTGATCCAGGCGTCCGGGAGGAAGGAGGCACCCCGTCGGCAGCCGGGTATGCGCTTCGAATCAGCCGTCGCACCGCCTTCAGAAGTCCGCACAACCTCCGGTGATCACGCGGTGCCCGCTTCTGCATCGACCCCTGCCGCCAGCTGGTGCCAGGCATGGGTGCATCCGTCTGCGCAGAACCGCTCCCGACGGCGCTTGTCCGCCACCCCCAGCAGCGCGACCAGCAGCCGAAACGCCTTCACGCGCTCGTCCTGCGGCAGATTGATGATCTTTGTCAGCTGCTCGGTCACCTGCCCACGTGTGATCAGCACGGCCGGGGTGTGCGTCGGCCGGATACCGGCGATCCGCACGCTCTCGGGCCCGTCCTCCACCGTCGCCCGCGCCTGGATGCAGTGTCCGCCCAGATCCCGAAGGACCTCGAACTGGTCCTGAGCGGGCAGGGCTTCGAACCACTCGACACCCTGTCCAATCGGGCGCAGCCCCTGCGCGAGCTCGTTCACCATGACCGTGCGCTCGTCCATCCGCCAACCTCCGCGATCCAGCTGAGGCCACGAGCCCCCCGAAGGCCATCGAACCAGATCGCCAAGTACGACCGGAGTACCAGGTCCGCACCCCGGCCGGCTGCAGCGCGCCGACGCCGGGTCAATCCACCTTCGGGAGGGCAGAGAGCAGGGCCTCGGCAGCCCGGTCGAAGGGGGCGACGCTTCCCGCGGCGCGGCACAGGACGTGGGCGCCTTCCAGCGTGGCGATCATGAGCGTGGCCAGACCCGCAGCCTGGGCCGAGCCCATTCCCGCCTCCGCGAGCTTCCCCGCGAGCTCGCCCTCCCAGCCGGCGAACGCTTCGGCCGCGACGGCACACAGACCGCCCTGGTCCGCGATGGCCGCACCGCCGTCGACGGTGACCGCCGCGATCGCGCAGCCGCCGCCCTCGGCGGACGCCTGCACGACAGGGCGGACGCTCCCGAGAAACGCCTCCACGACTTCGCGCGGCGTGTGCGCCGGCAGTTCGCGCAGGTACCCGCGGACGTCCTCGCCGTGGCGGCGGGCGGCTTCGAGGGCGAGTTGCTGCTTGCCGCCCGGGAAGTGGTGATAGATCGCCCCGCGCGCGGCACCGCTCTCGGCCAGGACATCGCTGAAGGTCATCGCGGCCAGGCCGTGGCGTTGCAGCAGTCCGATCGCTGCGCCGATCATCCGGTTCTTCGTGTCTGCGGCCATCGCAACCCCCTTGACTAGTACGGCCATCCTAGTCCACGCTCATGCCACTAGGACGCACGTACTAGTAGCGCGGGCCGGACAGGCCCCGAAGCGGAGGTTCGTGATGGGCAAAACGTTTCTCTACACCGAGATCCAGGCAGCAGTCCCGTTCGATCAGTTCGACTGGCACCCGGTCAACGAGGCACTGAAGACCGCACCGGGCCTCATCCGCAAGACGTGGCTCTCCGGCGTCGGCACCCACACCGTCGGCGGCTTCTACGAGTTCGACAGCGCCGAGAACGCCCTGGCCTTCGCCCAGGGACCCTTCGCCGAGGAAGCCCGCCGGGCCGGAGCCCCGGCCACGACCCGGCTGTTCGACGGCGACATCGTCAAGGACGCCAGCCTCGACCTGGACTCGCCGTACTACGGCTGACCCCGCCGCTGACCCCCGGGCAGCCCCGGACACCGCCTCGCCCCTCCCCCGGGGCGAGGCGGCCCCGCGGAGAGACATCCCGATGAACACGACGGCCGGGGCCGGTTCCGGGTGCCGGTCCGACGACCGGCGCCCGGTTCGCGGTGGTGAACGCCCGTCCTCCTCAGTAGCGTTCGAGCCAAGCGGCGGTGTCGTTCATCATCGCGGTGGCCTCGGGGGCCCGTGACGCGGTGAGGAGGTCGCCGGTCTGGGGGTCGTAGGCGCTCAGACCGGTCTCCTCCTCCACGATCGCCGCCAGGCCGTACACCAGGGCCATCACCCGCTCCGCCTGCTCGCCCCGGTGCCAGTACGGGACGGTCATCAGCACGTTCGCGCCGTACGCCGACAGTTGCAGGCCGGACGGGGTGTGCCCGATGCCGAGCCACGCCTCGTTCGCTCCGGTCTCCGCGTCGCCCAGCAGTGCGAGCGCCCGCGGGGTGATGCGCTGCCACGCTTCGGTCAACTCCGGCGGCACGGTGGACGACTGGCCTTCCCCGGCTGCGATCGCCTCCGACACGGAGGGGTACCGGCGCAGGTCGAGGAAGGAGACGTCGTAGCTCATGGGTGCCACCGTAGGGGCGGCCTCCGACAACGGGCTCACCCCTCGGCGTCGACCTCCAGCAGCAGATCGGCCTCGACCGGCGAAGGCTCCTCCTCCACCGGCTCCGCCGGCGCCCATCCACCCGGCCGCCTACCAAGACCTCCCGCGACGAAGAAGTACTCCTCCCCGCCCACCAGCGCTGCCACGATCCGCCCGGCGCCGTTCCAGGTCACGTCCTTCTCCCCCATCCGCCACACGCTCGGGTTCCGCTGCAGGTGTCCGTTGTGGGCGAAGACGAACGTGCCGCCGCGCCCCGCCTCCAGACCCCGGATGTCGAGCAGGTTCCGGGCCATGATCTCGTCCCTGGTCCCCAGCAGCCCCGCGAGCCGCTCGCTCGGCTCCATCGGCCGCGCCGCCTGCCGGTGGTAGCGCAACAGCCCCGCGCCCGCCGTCAGATGCGTCCTCGCCCGCACCCACTCCTCCCTCGACGTGGCCGCGATCAGCTCCGCCGCCCTCGCGTGCAGCACGCCGAGCAGATCGTCCGCGACCGCCCGCAGCCGGTCCGCCTCCGCCGAGGCACCCGGGGACATCGCGGCGTCCAGCACCGCCTCCTCCCGGCTCCACCGCTCGTCGTCCCCGACCAGGGCCGCCACGTCCAGGTCGATCCCCAGGTAGTCGCGGGCGTGTTCGAGGTACGGGCGCGGGCTCGGGGCCGTCGTGTTCTCGGTCGGGGCGTCGAAGCCGTGGAACGCCAGGCGCTCCCGGGGCGGCCGGTTCCGATTGTGTTCGCGCATCCACGCGACCAGTCGGCGGTTCGGCTCCTGCGCCCCGAAGCCGTGGGTGAAGCCGTCGCGCAGGACACCCTCCAGCGACCCCACCCCTTCGCGGACGAAGGCGTCCACCGCCAGCGCCGCCACCCGGTCCGTCTCCAGGGCGATCGACCGGAAGCCGTGCTCGACCAACTGCGCGAACAGGTCGTTGCGGGCCCGCCCGAAGGCCGGCTCCTGGTGCGTCGGCTCGCCGAACGCCATCAGGCCGCACGACGGGGGCAGGAACTCTCGGATCTCCTGTGTCATGAGCCTCAAGCGTATCTTTGAAAGACCGGTTGAGACTTTCCCGGTCTCAGCCCGGTAAATCTCTAGTAAAGTCTCAAAGTGTCCAGCAACCCGCCCCAGAAGCCGACGCTGCGTCCGGCCGACCTCGCACGCGAACACGGCCTCTCCGCGCAGGCCGTCCGCAACTACGAGCAGGACGGTTTCCTCCCGCCCGCCGAGCGGACCCCCGCCGGCTACCGGATCTACACCGAGCTGCACGCGGTGGCGCTGCGCACCTTCCTCGCGCTCGTCCGGGCGTACGGGCACCGGACCGCCGGCGCGATCATGAACGCCGTCCATGACGACCGGACCGACGACGCCCTGACCGCCGTCCACGGCGGGCACGCCCAGCTGCTCCGCGACCGCGAGACGCTCGGCGCCGTGCGCACGGCCGTCGACCATCTGACGGCGTGTGCCGCCACCGGGGAGCACGACCCCGACGCGCCCCTCCCCCGCACCATCGGCGAACTCGCCCACCGTCTGCGGCTCACCCCCGCCACCCTGCGCACCTGGGAGGCGGCCGGCATCCTGTGCCCCGCCCGCGACCCCGCCACCGGCTACCGCGTCTTCGACGCGACCGACGTCCGCGACGCCGACCTCGCCCATCTACTGCGCCGCGGCGGCTACCGGCTCCAGGACATCGCGACGGTCGTCGAGCAGATCCGCACGGCCGGCGGCACCAGCGCCCTGGCCGCCGCCCTCGCCGGCTGGCAGCAGCGGCTCACCGACCGGGGGCTGGCGATGCTGAACGCGGCCGCGCACCTCAACAACTACCTTGCCCGGTGAAGGAGTTGTTAGAATCGTCCGCATGCCGAAGCGGAAGCGCCACCAAGCCTCCGCCCCCGTCCCGGCACTCCTCGACGCCCCGGAGAACCGCGCGCTGATCTCCCACCTCCGGGAGCAGGCGACCCCGCCCAACGGCCCGAACGACCTCACCCTCGGCCCCTGGCAGCTGCACACCCACCCCGACTTCTGCGACCGGCTCTCCGCGCTGGCACCGCGCCACCCCGTGGAGGCCGCCTACGGAATGCCGGTACTGGCCTTCGAGGGCGTGGCCGCCGTCGTCGCGGCAGGCATGGGCCTTCTCCTGGTCCGCCTCCCGGCCCTCCCCGAGGGCGTCGAAACCGGACGCCCGCGACCGCCGCTCACCGACGGCGAGTGGCGTTCCGTCAACGGCTACCCCCAGAACTGCACCAGCGCCGAGGGCGACGCCCGCCTCACCGCGCTGATCCGCGAAGCCCTGCTGCACGCCCGCGACCTGAGCCGCAACCGGCCCCGGTACTGAGCGCACCGGGGCGGAAACCCGCTGGCCGGAGCCGGCACCGGTCGGCCACCATGGCGTCCCATGACGCTCCTGCTGCTCGCGCCCCGGATCAACGAGACCGGCCTCCAGCTGCTCACCCGCGCCCGCCTCCGTGGGCTGCGGGCGCACACCGCCGTGCGCTGGGACGTCCCCGCCGAGCTCGCCGGGCTGCGGCCCGCACACCTCTACGGCGGACCGCTGTTCGCGGACATCGCCGCCGGACCGCTGGGCGTCGTCCCGCTGGAGCCGCCCGCCGACTGGCTCACCGCGCTGCCCGCCGAGCTGCTCGGCCGCCGGGTGGAGTGCACCACGCTGGCCGAGGCGCGCGGGCTGCGCCGCCCGGCGTTCCTCAAGCCGCCGGTCGACAAGCTGTTCCCCGCGCGGGTCCACCCCGACGGCAGCGGCCTGCCCGGCCCGGACGCCCTGGACGACGACACCCTGGTGCTGGTCAGCGACGTCGTCGCGTTCGCGAGCGAGTACCGCCTCTTCGTACTGGACGGCGAGGTGCGCGCCGCGAGCCGCTACGCCGTGGCGGGCGGGCTCGCCGTCTCACCGGAGGTCGGACCGGAGGTGCTCGCCTTCGCGGCGGACGTCCTGGCGGCGGGCGGCCTGCCGAGCGCCGCCGTGGTCGACGTCGGCCTGATCGCCGACGGCACCTGGGCAGTGGTCGAGGCCAACCCGGCCTGGGCGAGCGGCGGTTACGCCTGCGACCCGGACCAGGTGCTCGACGTGGTCCTGCGCGCCGCCGGGCCCGCCGAGGCGCTCGCCCCGGGCGACCTCGGCTACGCGCGGCCGGTACCGGAGGTCGTCCGCTAGGCCCGGTCCGGCCCCCGGGACCAGCACCGGGTTCAGACGCGTTCGAGGGGGCGGTGCGGTCCCTCCGGCAGCTCGGCCTCGATCGGGTCGCCGGGGCGGATCACACCGCCCGCCCGGACCACGCCCATGATCCCGGCCTTGCGCACCACGTTCCCGGCCTCGTCCCGTCCGACGACCTGCTTCAGCAGGCCGTCCTGGAAGCGGTCGATCTGCAGGCACGGGTTGCGCAGCCCGGTGACCTCGACCACCGCCCGGGCCCCGATCCGCAGCAGCGTGCCGGCCGGCAGGCCGAGCAGGTCGATCCCGCGCGTGGTGACGTTCTCGCCCAACTGCCCGGGCGCCACGTCGAAGCCATGCTCCCCCACCTCGGCGAACAGCTCCTCGTGGATGAGGTGGACCTGCCGCAGGTTCGGCTGCGTCGGGTCCTGCGCGACGCGCGACCGGTGCTTGACGGTCACCCCCGCGTGCACGTCCCCCTCCACCCCGAGCCCGGTGAGCAGCGTGATGCTCTCCCGGTTCGGCTTGGTGAAGGAGTACTCCCCGTTGCTGCTGACCGCGGTGACCGTCCCACTCATCCGGGCAAGACCTCTCGTTCGAACCGATGATCCACCGCCCACCCTAACGCTCGGTGGAGAGGACGGGCTTTCCCGTCCTGCGGCCGCGCTCGCCTCGGCGGCCGCCTCCAGCGGGAGGGCGGCGTCCACCAGGACCCGCAGCGCACCGGACTCCACCAGCCGGGACCGCTCCAGCAGGAAAACCGCCCGAACACCGGCCCGGCCCCGGCGGCCGGGAGGTCGCCGTCCGACGGCGGGAGCGGGATCACGGTGCCACTGCGGCACAGCTAGCGGAGCAGGTCCGGCCCGCCGATCGGGCCGAGGACGACGTCGACCTCGCGGACGGCACGGGCGGCCCGGACGGCCCGGACGGCCCGGGCGGCGCCCTCATCGCTGCGGTCGACCACCTCGGCGATCCGGACCGCGAGGTGGCCGACCCCGCCGGCCCGTTCTCCGGGCGCCCCGTCCGCGCTCCTCAGGGCGCGGGGGCGGCCGCCACCGCGGCGGCGACCTGGCGCAGCACCACCGTGGGGGAGGGCATGACCGCGTACCAGGTGTTCGCGGTCTCGTCCTCGACCGGGGCCCAGGCGGCGACCACCGGGAGTTCGCAGTGGTCGCCGGCCTCCAGCGGCGGCAGCCGCCACGTCATGGCGGGGCCACCGGTCGCGTCGACGCCCCAGCCGCTGAACGTCCGCTCGTAGACCTCGTCGAGCAGGGCCGCCCAGCGCCGGGGGGCCTCGCGCGCCTCGGCGGCCCCGCAGATGGCCTCCTCGTCGTTGCCGCCGACGGTGAGGCGGGTCCGCTCGTCCTCGACGGTGAAGGCGGCCAGCGCCTGGCCGCCGTCCCAGCCGCTGTCGGCGCCCTCGGGGAGCGGCTGCGGCAGCGAGGCCGAGAACCGGACCCCCGTGAGCGGGGCGCGGGCCTCGATCCGCCAGACCGCGGCCCGGCAGTCGGTCAGCGGTCCCCAGGCGCCCGGGTCCAGGTCGGGGTCGTACGCGGTGAGCAGCAGCTCGACGCGGGCCGCGGGGCGGGTCCACCGGGCGATCAGCCGCCCGGTGGGGCCGCCGGAGCCGTCGGGCAGGACGAAGAGTTCGTCGGGCTGCGGCGGGAGGGCGGTGTCCCCGAGGGCCGTCTCGAAGGCGAGCGGGCCGAACGGCGTGTCGACGGTCGGCCGGAACGGCGGACTCAGGCGGACGCGCGGGGCGGCGGGGAGCAGCATCGGCCCAGCCTACTCACGGTGCCGGCGGGGCCGGACGTCAGGCGTAGGGGCTGTGCATGGTGAGCCAGCGGATCTCCAGGTCCTGTTCCAGGTACTCCATCCGGTGCTCCCAGAAGTCGCGCATGTGCGGCAGGGCGAGGTGGGCGTCGAGGTCCTCCTTGCTGCGCCAGGCCTCGTAGAAGACGAAGACGCCCGGGGCGTCGCGGTCCTCGTGGAAGTGGTACTCCAGGCAGCCGGGTTCGCGGCGGGTCGGCTCGACGAAGGAGAGGAGGAGCCGGCGGAGGTCGTCGACGCGGTCGGGCTTGGGGCGGGCGAAGCCGACGAGGGTGTAGGGCTGGGTCATGGGGCGGATCCCTTCGGAAGGTATGAGCGATCTCGTACCTCGGGACGCTAAGCGACCGGGGAGGTACGATGCAAGTCATACCTGGGAGGTGACGGCGATGCCCGACGACGAGGGGCACCCGGACGCGGCGGAGATCGAACTCGGCCGGGTCCTCGCGGCACTGGCCGACCCGCTGCGGCGGCGCGTCGTCCGGGAGCTGGCCGCCGGGCCCGAGGACGGTGCGCGGACGTGCAGTTCGTTCGCGCTGCCGGTCAGCAAGGCGACCGTCACCCACCACTTCCGCACGCTGCGCGAGGCCGGGCTGATCCGCCAGGTCGACCGGGGCAACAGCCGGATGGCCACACTCCGCCGCGCGGACGTCGAGCAGCGCTTTCCCGGCCTGCTGGCGATCCTGACGGCGGAGGCGGAACCGTCCGCCGGGGCGGCCGAGTGACCCGTCAGCCCAGCGGCGGCGCGATGCGGAACAGGACGTTGCGGCGCAGCGGCCCCTCGGGCGCCTCGGGGTCGTCGAAGTCGTCCGCCGCGTCGGTGGTCATCCCGAGCCGGCGCATCACGGCCTGGGAGCGCAGGTTGCCGGCCGTGGTGACGGCGAGGATCCCGGGCAGCGCGAGCGCCCCGAAGCCGTGGGCGAGGACGGCCCGGGCGGCCTCGGTGGCGTAGCCGTGGCCCCAGGCCGGGCGGGCGAGCCGCCAGCCGATCTCGACGCCGGTGAACGGCAGGCCGTCGTCGACGTCGTCCAGGCCCGCGAAGCCGACGAACTCCCCGGTGGCCCGGACCTCGACGGCCCACCAGCCGTAGCCGCGGCGGTCGAAGTCGGCCTCGAAGCGGGCGACGGAGGCGTCGCTCTGCTCGCGGGTGAGGACGGCGCCCAGGTGTTCGCGGACCTCGGGGTCGGCGTTCATCGCCGCCCACGGTTCGAGGTCGGCGGCGCGCCAGCGGCGCAGGACGAGGCGGTCGGTGTGCAGGGCGGTGTGCAGGTCGGTCATGCCGGCCAGCCAAGATGGCCGCGCCCCCGGGGGCAAGCGGGTTTCGCCCCGCACCGGGCACCGGAACGGGGGAATGTGGCGTGGATCACGGCAACGGCGGTGCGCGGCGGGACAGGGCATGGCTGTGGAGAATTCGATTCGCGCCCGGGTGCGCGCCGGGGACACGGCGGCGTTCGGGCAGATCTTCGAGGAGCATTCCGGCGCCGTGCACCGGCACGCGCTCCGGATGACCGGCGACTGGGCGCTGGCCGAGGACGTCGTGTCGCTGACCTTCCTGGAGGCGTGGCGGCTGCGTGAGCGGGTGGCACCGGAGGGCGGGAGCCTGAGCCCCTGGCTGCTGGGCATCGCGACCAACGTCATCCGCAACACCCGGCGCGCGGCGCGCCGGCACCGCACCGCCCTGGCCAAGCTGCCGCCGCTCGACGCCACCCCCGACTTCGCCGCCGAGGTCACGGGCCGGATGGCGGACGCGGAGCAGCTCGCCGCCGCCAAGGCCGCGTTGGAGCGGCTGCGGCCGGGCGACCGGGAGGTGTTCGCGCTCTGCGTGTGGGAGGGGCTGGACCACGCGGCGGTCGCCGAGGCGCTGGGCCGGCCGGTGGGGACGATCCGCTCACGGCTCTCGCGTGCCCGGGCCCGGCTGCGCAGGCTGACGGAGCAGGAGTTGGCGGCCTCGCGTTCCGCGCGTTCCGCAGATCCGCTGCAACGCCCGGGCGGAAGCGGACAGTTCACAGGTGATCGCGCACTCGCGGTCCGGTCGACCAAGGAGACCCCCCGATGAACGCCACCCCCGAGGACCTGTCCCAGCAGGCCGAGCGGGAGGAGCTGGCCCGGCTGCTGCCGGCCGCGGCGGCCCGGGGGCTCTCCCCGCACCGCCACCTCCTGCGGAAGGACCATCTCTTGAACGTCATCACCGAGGACGCACGGCGGGCCACGGCACCCCGTCGGCCCGGGCTCGCGCGGCGCCTGGCGCTCCCCGTCGGGCTGGCCGTGGCGGCGGCGTTGATCGCCCTCGCCGCCCTGCCCGGTGGCCAGGGCGGCAGTCCCGCCACGTCGCCGCGCTCAGTCGGCAGGATCACCAACGCGGCCTACGACCTGGAGCACACCGACGACGACCTGATCACGCTCACCGTGCTGGACGCCACCGAGCCCGTCGACACCGCCCAGCTCCAACGCGACCTCGACAGCCTCGGCGTCAACAGCCGCGTCTACGCGGGTGAACCCGGCTGCCAGGCCGCCCCGCCGAAGATCGCCCCCGGTCCCGACGGCGACGCGAACAAGGACTGGCTGAGGAGCCACGGCTGGGAGATCGGGCCGACGGGCGACGGCCATCGGACCGTCCTGACCATCCGCCCCGGCCTCCTCGCCGCCGGCACGCAGCTGTTCCTGTACTTCCCGCTCGCCAAGTCCGACCCGGCGAACAGCTTCCGGGCGATGCAGGCTGGTCTGCTGGTCCCTCCCGCCCCCGCGTGCATGCCCGTCACGTCCTCGTACACCCCGCCGGCGGGGTGAGACCGCGCCACTTGAGAGGAGTGGGAAGTCGGCCGGTCCGACTTCCCACTCCGGGACGGGGTCGGCACTCGCGCTCGCGGAGCCACCGGGGGAAGTCGGCGGCGACGCCGTGCCCTCCGTCATGGCCGGGAGGCCGGGCTCACTCGAAGTCACGTCACTCCACCAGGCGTTCGGCGTCCTCCGGGACCCACGGGAAGGGGACGTCGGGCCAGCGGGCGGCGGCCCAGGCGTCGAGGTCGACGGCGAGGACGGCGTCGACGAAGGCCTGCGGCGGCCGGTAGCCGTGGGCGGTGATGTAGTGCGTGATCAGGAACGGCGCGGCGTAGGCGATGCCGGGCCCGCCCGGGATCCGCACCTCCCCGTTGCCCTCCGGGGCGTCCTCCTCCGGGCAGAGATCGCAGTCGTGCACGCCGAGGCAGACGTTCATCCACTGGACCTCCTGGATGGCGTCCAGCTTCGCCACGAAGGCGGGAGGGACCGGTCCGGTCGCATACGGTCGGCCGGCTTCCAGCCAGCCGACGTTCAGCCGGGTGTAGCTGGGGCGGTACCAGAGCCCGAAGACACCTGACTCCGGGTCGCCGAAGGAGTCCTTGGGCTGGTACTCGTACTCGGTGAGGTCTTCGTAGAACACGCGCTCATCATCGCCGAGGGCCCGCGAGGGCGTACGCGGCGGTACCGGCGGCAGCGAGGGCGAGTGCCGTCCAGGCGGCGGGGGCCGCGCCGGGCGGGAGGAGGGGCCAGCCGAGGATCTGCGCGACGGGGCCCGGCCCGGGTGGGAGGACGAAGGCGAGGCCGAGCCAGCCGAACGGCGGCAGCCAGGCGTAGCGGTGGCCCCAGCAGACGGCACCGAGGGCGGCGAGGCCGGTGAGGCCGGCGCTGTCGCGGACGGTGAGGGCGAGCGGGCCCGGCGGCAGGACGGCGGCGGCGAGGACGGCGCAGAGCAGGACGTGGGCCGCCCGGCGGGGTGGCCAGCGGAGGGCCGCGGCGCGGTCCAGGTCGAGGTCCTGGCCGCCGAGGCCGGCGGAGAGCGCCATCGCTCCGGCGGCCAGCAGCAGGGCGGCCGCGCGCGGGCCGCCGAGGCCCCCGTCACCGAGCCGGGCGAGCGCCGCCAGCACCGCCAACACGGCCAGCGAGGAGGGAAGTCGGCGCGAGCGCGCATACAGGGTCAGCCACCTCACCGGGTCGCCCCGCCCGCGAGCACGTCGAGCGGGTCGGCCGTGCAGGAGACGGCGGCCGCGTGCAGGGCCGCCATCCGCCGCCGCTGCTCGGCGGGCGCCAGCGCGCCGAACGCCTGCCAGGCCGGGGCGGCCAGCTCGGTCTGGTCCTGTGCGCCGAACATGGTCCCGTCGAGCGGCCGCAGCCCGCCGAGGACCCAGGCGGCCGCGATGCTCTGGGCGGCCGCCTCCGACAGGGTGCCGCTCTCGCGCGCGCTGCGGGGGCGGCACAGCGGGGCGATGCCCTGGCCGACCAGCGCCCGGGTGAGCGCCTCTCCCCCGGCCGCGCCGATCACCGCGTCGTCGAAGTCGACGAGCAGCGCCGCTCCCGGACGCTCCGGTGTGTCGCCGATGGCGCGCGGAACGGTGCTCTCCCGGACGGCGGACGGCGCCTGCTCGCCGAGGGCGCCGCGCAGCAGGTCCAGCGCGTCCCGGCCGGGGCCGGCCAGCTCGTCCAGGCGCGCCCGGTGGGCCGCCGTCACGCACACCGGGCCGTCGCACACCGGGGCGGTCGCGGCCCGGTCGAGGACGTAGGTGTCGCGGGCGTCGGCGGGCAGCACGGGAAGGGCGAGCGCCGCGCCCGCGAGGAGGGGGGTGAGGGCGAGCAGCCGGGCGCGCGGGGTGGCGGCGGCCAGCAGGGCGAGCCCGGTCGCCGCCAGGCCGAGCAGCCAGAGCGTCTGGCCGAGGTGGACGGGGGCGGCGAGGGTGAGGACGGTCTGGCGGACGTCGGCGACGGTGGGCGACAGCAGCGAGAGCCGGTTCGGCACGGCGGAGGCCGGGACGGCGGCGTCGGTGGTCTGGCGCAGGAGGTTGGTGAGCACGAAGCCCGCGACGGCCAGGGCGGGCGGGGTGAGGACGGAGGGCAGGGTCCGGGCGACGCCCATGCCGAGGACGGCGCCGGCGGCCAGGGCGAGGGCGCCCACCAGGGAGATCGGCAGCCAGCCGGCACCGGTGGACGCGGCGCCGCCGGCGAGCAGCCGCGCCGCGCCGAGGAGGACGAGCAGCGCGAAGGCCCCGGCCAGGGCGAGGGCCGTCGGGCCGGCGAGGGCGGCGGCCCGGTGGCGGGCCGGCCGCGGGGTGGTGGCGAGGAGTTCGGCCGTCCCGGACCGGTGGTCGCGCAGGCCCTGCAGCGCGCCGAGGCCGAGGGCGAGCGGCCACAGGAGGACCAGCAGGTGCCGGGTCCACAGGGCCATCGAGGTCCACTGGGCCGTCCACCGGGTGGGGCCCTGCGACCAGGGACCGGGGGCGAGTTCCAGCAGGGCGAGCGCGATGGCCAGGACGGCCGCGGCGGCCCAGGGGGCGACGGAGCGCCGCAGTTCGGTGCGCAGCACGCGCGCGGGAAGGGTCACCAGGCACCCCCGGTCCGCGCCGGGGCGGCGAGCAGGGCCGAGTAGCCGCGCTCCAGCGGGCTGTCGCCCTCGTGCTCGGGCCCGCCCGCGGCGGCCAACCGCTCCGGGGCGCCCTGGAAGACCAGCCGCCCCTCGGCGAAGAGCACCACATCGGTGCAGGCCGCGGCGACGTCCTCCACCAGGTGGGTGGAGACGACGACGCAGGCGTCCGCCCCCAGCTCCTGGAGCAGTTGGCGCAGCCGCAGCCGCTGCGCCGGGTCGAGGCCGACGGTCGGCTCGTCGAGCAGCAGGACGGCCGGGTCGTTGACGATGGCCTGGGCGATGCCGGCCCGCCGCACCATGCCGCCCGACAGGTTCCGCATCCGCTCGTCGGCGCGGTCGGCGAGGCCGACCCGTTCGACGGCGCGCTGCACGGCGGCCGGGACATCGGCGGCGGGCACCTCCTTCAGCCAGGCCATGTACTCGACGAACTCCCGTACGGTGAAGCGCTTGTAGTAGCCGAACTGCTGCGGCAGGTAGCCGATCCGGCGGCGCAGCGCGCGGTACCCGCCCGGGCCGCCGAGGGGCTGTCCGAGGAGTTCCAGTTCGCCGCCGGCCGGGCGCAGCACGGTGGCCAGGGCGCGGATGAGGGTGGTCTTGCCCGCGCCGTTGGGGCCGAGCAGGCCGTGGACGCCGGTGCCGAGGGTCAGGTCGAGGCCGTCGACGGCCATCCGCCGACGGCCGGCCCTGACCTTCAGCCCGCTCGCCCGGATCTGCCAGGCGTAGCGGGAGGGGGCGAGGTCGGCCGCGCTCACTGCGGGCATGGTGCGGTTCCTGTTCTTCCGGAGGGTCAACGGTCTTCTCCTTGCACGGTGTAGGCGCCCCGGCGGGCGAGGACGACGACGGCGCCGAGCGCGAGGAGCAGGCCCCAGCCCCACGGCGGCAGGCCGTCCGCGCGCAGGACGGGGGGCGTGCGGCCGGCGGCCAGGGTCGGTGCGGCCACCGCCGCGGCCCAGACGGCGAGCAGGGCGACGGCGGCGCGGGTGATGCCGACGAGTCCGCCGAGCGCCAGGGTGGCGGAGGTGCAGGCCAGGCTGGGCAGCAGCCACTGCGCGGCCGTCAGGCCGGTGGCCCAGCCCGCCGCGAGCAGGGCGGGGATCACGGCGGCGAGCACGGCGACGGTGCGGCGCAGCACCAGCGGCAGGCCGGCGCGCGGGGTGGCGGCGGTGAGCTCGTACGCCGGGTCGAGGGCGGGCGACCAGGAGAGCGCCACTCCGGCCACCGGCAGGACGGGGGCGAGCAGCAGGACCAGGGAGATCCGGTCGGGGCCGGGGCCGGCCAGGTCCAGCAGGAGGGCGAGCAGGGTGACGGCCAGGACCATCGCCAGCCACGGGGTCATGGCGGGCGTCGTCCAGGTCGCGAGGCGGGCGACCAGGCGGCGGCGCGGCGGGGCGGGGGTGGCCCCGGCCAGCCGGGGGGCGAGGTCGGCCCAGACGGTCTCGGTGAGCGCCGCGACGGCGGGGGCGCCGGCGGCGACGGCAGCCGCCAGCCGGTCCCGGCAGCCGCGGCAGGCCTCCAGGTGGGCCTCCAGGGCCCACACCTCGTCGGTGGCGAGGTCGGCGGCGCCGTGCGCGTAGGCGTCGACGAGCCGGGCCGACGCGTGTTCCGTGCCGGTCATGCCAGTGCCTCCCGCATCGCGAGCCGGGCCCGGCGGGCGCGGGTCTTGACCGTGCCCTCGGGCAGTCCGAGGACCACGGCGGTCTCCCGGACGGACAGTCCGTCGAGCACCATCGCCTGGAGGACGTCCCGCAGTTCCGGTGCCAGGCGGCGCAGGGCGTCCCCGACGTCGCCGCCGACGCTCGCCACCAGCGCCTCCTCCTCCGCGGCGGGCGCGACGGGGTGCGGGGCGGCCGCGGCGGGCGGCTCGGCGTGGTGGGCGCGGCGCCGGAACGCGTCGACGAGGCGGCGGGCCGCGATCGTCCACAGCCAGCCGACGGCCGTGCCGCCGGCGCGGCTCCCGGCGAAGGATCCGGCCGCCCGCCACACCGCCAGGTACGTCTCCTGCATGACCTCGGCGACGAGCTGCTCGTCGGCGCAGCGGCGGCGCAGCCGCACGGCCAGCCACGGCGACGTGCGCCGGTACAGCTCCTCGAAGGCGGCCCGGTCCCCCCGGGCCACCCGTTGGAGGAGCCCCTCCTCGTCCAGTTCCTGCGGCGGTGCCGCCTTGGCGCGTTTCACACCTGCTAGACGCCGGGGCGGACCTGCGGGTTTTCGACGGCGGGTGATCCCGGTCACATCGCCACATCGGATGACATCATTGGTGTCATGATGACACCATGAGTGTCAGTCAGGGAACGGGCGAGGGCGGCGGGCCGGCCGTCGAGGGGCTGCTGGACGAGGTGATCCGGCGGCTGTGGCCGGTGCACCGGGTGATCGTGCGGGCGGTCGAGCGCGGGTTGGCGGGGACCGGCATGACCGCCGGGCAGCACGCGGTGCTGGACGCGCTGCGGCGCGGCGGGCCGCGGACCGTGCCGCAGTTGGCCCGGGCGCTGGACCTGGACCGGCAGCCCGTGCAGCGGCTGGTGAACGACGCCAAGGCGCTCGGGCTGGCCGAGACCGTGGCCAACCCGGAGCACCGGCGCTCCTCGCTGGTGCGGCTCACCGTGCGGGGCGAGAGCCTGCTCGCCCGCGTCCAGGGGGCCGAACGCGAGGCGCTGCGGCGCCACCTCGGCGACCTGGACCCGGGCGAGGTCGCCACCGCCCTGCGGGTGCTCGACCGGCTCGGCGAGGTGTTCCAGGAGCTGGAACGCGCCGCCGGGGAGCGGAACCGACGTGACCGGAACGACCCGGACGACCGGGGAACGGAAGGACCATGACCGAAGCGCGCACCGGAACCGTGGCCGTCGACGGCGGCCACCTGTCCTACGAGGCCGCGGAGGGCGCCGGGCCGGCTGTCGTCCTGCTGCACGGCGGCCTGCTGGACCGGCACAGCTGGGACGAGCAGTTCACCCGGCTCGCCGCCGCGGGCCGGCAGGTCGTGCGCTACGACGCCCGCGGCCACGGCGACTCCTCCACCGTCGGCGGCGACCACTCCCACCCCGACGACCTGCGGGCCCTGCTCGCCCACCTGGAGGTGCCGCGCGCCGTCCTGGTCGGGCTCTCGCTCGGCGCCCGGATCGCCCTGGACACCGCGCTCACCCACCCCGGGTGCGTGGCGGGCCTGGTCCTCACCGCTCCGGGCGTCAGCGGACGGCCGTTCACCGACCCCTTCGTGGCGCACCACACCGAGCGGCAGATCGCCGCGCTGGGCGCCGGCGGCGAGGAGGGCGTGGCGGGGTTCACCGAGCACTTCCTGCGGATGTGGGCCGACGGCCCGCACCGCTCCCCCGCCCAGGTGGACGGCGCGCTGCGGGAGCGGCTGCGCGCCTCGGTGACCGCCAACGTGCTGCGCCACGCCACCGGCTTCGGCGCCGGGCGCGCACGGGAGGCGGGCGCGGCCGGGCGGCTGGGCGAGCCGGCGGTGCCGACCCTGGTGCTGGCCGGGGAGCTGGACGGCACCGACATCCTGGCCAACGCCCGGGCCGTCGCCGACGCCGCCCCGCACGCCCGCGCGCTGGTCCTGCCCGGCGTCGGGCACATGGTCCCGCTGGAGCGCCCGGACCTGTTCGAACGCGAGCTGGACGACTTCCTCTCCGCTCTCTGAGCCACCCGCCCGCCCGAGCGGCCCCCCGAACCGCCCGCCGGCCGCGGCCGGTCGGTCCACCAGGCGCAGCCAGGCCGCCGCGAGGGCGGCGTGGCCGGTCGGCGCCGGGTGGACACCGTCCGCGGCCCGGTGCTCCGCCCCGGCGAGCGCGGCGAGTTCGGCGAGTTCGGCGAGTTCGGCGAACAGGCCTTCGGAAGCGACCAGATGGGCGCCGTACCGACGAGTGCGCCGCGCCCGCCCCGGCGAGCGGTGCGAGGAGGCGGTCGTAGCCCGCCTCGGACTCCCGCGCGGGGAGCCGCCACCGGGCCGACGCTCCTGTTCCGGGGCCCTGCCGCCGCCCGTTCGACACGCTCGGCCCGCCGCGGCCGGCCGCAGTCCGTCCGGACGCTCAGCCCGCGAGGCCGTGCCCGACCAGGCGGCCGCGCAGGCCCGCCAGTTCGCGCCGGACCAGGGGCGGCAGCCCGTCCTCGCCGCCGCCCGCCGCCAGCACCGAGGCGAGCAGTTCGGCGGCGGCCCGCGGATCGTGGGCGAGCAGGTGGCAGTCGGCCACCCGGACGGTGAACAGCAGGCGCAGGGAGGGAAGTTGGTCGGGGGCGAGCAGAGCGAGCGCGGTCTCGGCGGCGTACACGGCGCGCCGGGCGAGCCGGGGGTCGTCGACGGCGGCGGCCGCGTCGCGCAGCGCGGCGGCGGCGCCCGCCTCGACCCGCAGCCGCATCGAGGCGATGGAGAGCCAGGCGGCGTCGGCCTCGTCGTGGACCCCGATGTGGTCGAGGTGGTGGCGGGCGCGGGCGATGTGGCGGACGGTGGCGTGGACGTCGCCGGTCATGGCGTGGGCGCGGGCCAGGCCGATCTGGCCCATCGCGCCGGCCCAGTGCCGGGCGGGGGCGACCCGGACGATCTCGTGGGCGTAGCCGATGGCCGCCCCGGGGTCGCCGTCCAGGCGGGCGAGGAAGCTCATGTCACTGAGCGCGGCGACCTGGGTGGCGGCGTCCTCGGCCAGTTCGGCCCAGCCGAGGGCGCGGTCGAAGCAGGCCATCGCGGTGGCGTTGCGGCCGTCCTGCATCCGCAGCGCCCCGGCGGCGTGGGCGTACTCCCCGGCGAGCCGGGCGAGCGGGCGGCGGGCCGGGCCGGCCGGGTGGGCGGCGAGCCGGCGCAGCACCACGCGCAGGGTGTCCTCGACGGCCTCCGTCCCGGGGGCGCCGGGGCCGTCGTTGGCCCGCAGATGGGCGGCGAGCAGGCCGGCCAGGGCGTGCGCGGTGTCGGCGTCCAGGGGCGGGGCGGCGGCCGGATCGGCGGCGCGGAAGGCGGCGTGCAGCACGACGAGCTCGGCCGGCGGCGGGACGTCGCAGCCGGCGGCGTCGTGGAGCGGGCAGAGCAGCCCGTAGTCGGGGAGGCGGAAGGGCAGCTGGGTGGCGAGGCCGGGCGGCAGCGCGGGGACGAGGGCCGCGACGGGCGGGCCGGGCAGCGGGGCGCGGGTCCAGTCGCCGGGGGCGGGCGCGGGCTCGACGGGGGCCTCGGCCGGGGGGCCGGCCGGGGCGGGCAGGGTGCCCTCCTCGGCGAGGCGGCAGGCGGCCCGCAGGTCGCCGTCGGCCAGGAGCAGGTCGTCGAGGCGGTCGGCGATCCGGGGGCTGGTGCGGCGGGTGCCGTGTTCGAGCTTGCTGACGGCCGTGTGGTCGTAGCCGATCTCGGCGCCGAGCTGGGCCTGGGTGAGGCCGGCGCGACGGCGCCACTGGCGCAGGCGCAGTCCGAAGGCCCGCCAGGCCTCGTCCTCGACGGGCTTGGTCGCCGCCCGGTTCCGGTGCACGGGGCTGCCCTCCCGAGTGCCTTCCGGGCCTTCCGGAAAGGAGGTCCGCTCAGGAGGACGGTACTGGACAAGGACCTCCGCCGTACATGAGATGGTCTCAACCACTTTCCGTCACTGGTCTCTACCTCTTCCCTCTTTGGTCTCAACCTCTCCATCCGTCCGGCCCACCCTCCCCCGGCGCCGGGCGCCCGGCCGGGCCACCGCCTCCCACCTGGCCTGATGCCCCGTCGGGCGTGAACTCGCCATCGGGTAAAGGTTCCTGACGTGACTTGACGGAATTTGCCAACCGCCCGCCCCACGCGCTCGGACCGTTGACCGGGCCATGACGGCGTGTGAGGGTTCCGGCACCCGAGCGCGGACGCCCGCAGCGGCCGTCCCCCAAACGGCCCCGCGGTGAGCGCCCTGACGGCACACCGTCCGCGGTCGAGCACCCCCACGTTCGAGGAGCCTCGGAATGAAACGCAGATTGCTGACGGCGGGAACCACCCTGACCGTCCTGGCCGGCATGCTGACCGCCACCGCGGTCGGCCAGGCCGCCGCCGATCCCGGCCCGGCCGCAGCGGCGCCCCCGAGCGCCCTGGCCGCCGCCGTCAACGCCGCCGACCTGGCGGCCGCGGCAGGCCTGGACGCCCTGGCCAAGGGCCCGGACGAGACCTACGAGCGCCAGTCGGTCACCCCGTGGCTGGGCGGTCTCTACTCGGTCGCCTACGAGCGCAGCTACAAGGGCCTGCCGGTGGTCGGCGGCGACGCGGTCGTCCTCGCCGACGGCCAGGGCAAGGTGCGCGGTCTGCAGTCCGCGACGTCCGGCCCGGTCGGCGTGCCCACCACCGCCCTGGTCAGCGCCGCCAACGCGGAGAAGACCGCCCGCACCAAGCTGGCCCAGGTGGACGGCGTGCAGTCCCGCCGCCTGGTCGTCCGGGTCCAGGACGGTGCCGGCCGGCTCGCCTGGGAGACGGTCCTCACCGGCCGCACCGCGACCGCCCCGAGCACCCTGCACGTCTACGTCGACGCCCGCAGCGGCGAGGTCATCGACAGCTACGACGACGTCCGGGCGGGCACGCTCAACAGCAAGTGGAACGGCCCCTCGCCGACCATCAACACCACCGGCTCCGGCAGCTCCTTCTCGCTGCGCGACCCGAGCCG
>NZ_JBHVIV010000026.1:0-2775 GCF_042799475.1 Kitasatospora sp. NPDC057692
GACACGTACGGGACCTGCTCTCTGGATGCCCGGCGGGCCCGGGTCCGGCGGTGGGGAGCCGCCGCCGGACCCGGGTTCAGCCGGCCTGAACTCTCGGATGGCCTGAGCTCTCGGGTGGGCCTGAGCTCTCGGGGGGCCTGGCTCTCGGGTGGCCTGCGCCCGGCGAGCGGCCGGGGCTCGGTGAGCGGCCGGGCTCGGTGAGCGGCCGGGCTCGGTGAGCGGCCGGGGCTCGCCGGGCGGCCGAGGCTCAGTGGGCGGCGAAGGCCGAGGTGATCTGGGTGGCGGCGTCGCCCGAGGCCTTCGCCACGTCCGCCTTGCCGGTGACGACCTGCTGGAGCATCGTCGGGATCACGGCCTGCGCGTCGATCTGCGCCCACGCCTGGTCCAGCGGCACGAACTTGGTGCCGGCCGCGATGGTGTCGGTGAACGGCTTCAGGAAGGCGTCCTTGGCGGCGACCTTGGTGCTGACCGACTTCAGCGTCGGCAGGTTGCCCATGGCGTCGTACATCTGCTCCTGGTACGCCGGGCTCGCCAGCAGCTGGGCGAACTCCACGGCCAGGGTGCGGTGCTTGGCCGCCTTCATCACGCCGAGGTTGTTGCCGCCGGCGAACGCCGGGGCGATCGAGCCGGCCTTCTCGCCGGGCAGCGGCACGACCGCGTACTTGTCCTTGGCCGCACCCGCGTCCACCTTGCTGCGGCTGGAGTTGGGCAGGATCGCCATCGCCGCCTTGCCCGCCGCGAAGAGGTCGACGGTCTTGCCGCCGGTGAGGTCGGCGCACTGCTGGGCCGGGCAGCCGTTCTCGCCGAACAGGTCGGTGTAGCGCTTGACGCCGGCCTGCGAGGCGGGCGAGTTGATCGCCGCCTTGTACTTGCCGCCGTCCTTGACGGCGATGTCGCCGCCCGCGTCCCAGACGAAGGGCAGCGCGCCGAAGGTGTACTTGCCGCCGATCGCGATGCCGAAGGTGTCGGGGTGCGCGGTGTGGATCTTCTCGGTGGCGGCGACCAGCTCGGCGTAGGAGGTCGGCGCGGCCAGGCTGGCCTCGGTGAACAGGTCGGTGCGGTAGTACAGCGAGCGGACCGCGACCCACCACGGCAGGCCGTAGGTCTTGCCGTCGATCTCGGCGGTCTTGGCGATGACCGGGTCGAGGTCGCCCTTGTCCTTCCACTTGTCGAGGTCGCCGCCGATCTCGGCGAGACCGCCGGCCGCGACGTAGCCGGGCAGGTCGGTGTTGCCGAACTCGACCAGGTCCGGGGCGCTGTTCGGGTCGTTGAACGCGCCCTTCATCTTGGCGGCACGGGCCGAGGCGTCGGTGTCGATGTAGCTGACGTTGACGGTGACGCCCTGGTGGGAGGCCTGGAACTCGGCGACCGCCTTGCTGATCACCGCCTCCTTTGCGGCGTTGCCGGCCTCGTTGTACAGCCAGACCTGCAGCGTGCCGGTCTTGTCGTCGGCAGCCTTCTCGCCGGCCGGCACAGCGGTGCCGGGCGAGCAGGCGGCGGCCGCGAGGCAGGTGGCGGCGAGGACGGCGGCCGCGGTGGTCCGTCTGACGATGCGCATGAGTGTGGAGCCTCCCCTCCCGACAGCTGCCGCCGAGACGTGCGGCCGCTGGGGACGGGCACGTCGAAGCAGGCCCTGACCGGGGCCGGTGATGGGTGCGTGCGTGAACGCGTGGATGTGGGGGTGGTGCTACGCGGGTACGGCAGAGCGACCGCTCGGGTGGGCTGCGTCGCCTGCTCGATGCCAGGGACGTTAGGCGCGGGCGCTCACGCCCAACAAGAGCCGGTTCGCGAAGTTTTGCACTGCACAACGCTGTATCGAAAACGCGGCGGCCCGGCCCGGAAGGGGTACGGTTCGACAACCGCCGCAGTCCGGCCGCGGAACGAGAGGGGAACGGGACCGATGACGGAGCAGGAGGCCACCTCGGCCACCGCCACCACCGCGAAACCGAAGAAGGCGGCGGGCGAGCGCAACCAGTCCTCCTCGCTGCGCCGGGCGCTGTCCGTCCTCGGCTACGTCCGCGACCACGGCGACGGGCGCGGCGTCCCACTCGCCCAGCTCGCCGAGGCCCTCGACCTCAACAAGTCGACCGTCCTCCGGCTGACCGGCCCGCTGCTGGACGAGCACCTGCTCGACCGCGACCGGGAGACCGGCTGGTTCCGGCTCGGCCACGGCTCGCTGCGCCTCGGGCAGGCCTACCTCTCCACCCTCGACCTGCGCAGCGTCGCCGCCGAGCACCTGCGCCGCCTCCAGCGCGAGGCCGGCGAGACCGTCCACCTCACCGTCTGGCAGGCACCGGGCATCGTCTACCTGGACAAGGTCGAGGACGAGACCAACGTCCGGATGGCCTCCCGGGTCGGCAGTCGGGCCCCCGCCTACTGCACCGCGACCGGCAAGGCGATCCTGGCCTGGCTCCCCGACGAGGCCGTCACCGAGGTCGTCGCCGCCGGCCTGCGCCCGGTCACCGCCTGGACCATCTCCGACGAGACCCACCTGCGCGCCGACCTCGCCCGGATCCGCGCCCGCGGCTACTCCATCGACGACCGCGAGAACGAGCCCGAGGTCCGCTGCGTCGCGGCCCCGATCTTCGACCACACCGGCGAGGTCACCGCGGCCCTCTCGGTCTCCGGCCTCACCTCCCGGATGACCGCCGCCCGCGTCCGCGCCCTCGGCCCCGTGGTCGCCCAGGTCGGCCTGCGCATCTCCCGCGAACTCGGCTCCGACCGCCCGGTGGTCTGACACGCGGAAGGGCCCGGCACCTGAACGAGCAGGTGCCG
>NZ_JBHVIV010000026.1:2873-99245 GCF_042799475.1 Kitasatospora sp. NPDC057692
CGGGCCCTTCCGACTTGGAGCGCCAGGCCCGGGTCGCACGGACTCTCCCCACTGAAAGTGGGACGTGCTCTGGTAGCACCACTGACGCCTGACGAGGAATCATCTCCCTCGCGACAGGAAGAACACTACCAGGTCGGAACGGGTGCCCGAACCGCAGGAGAACCTTCGGCAACCACTCACCCGCACACGCGGAAGGGCCCGGCACCTGAACGAACAGGTGCCGGGCCCTTCCGACTTGGAGCGCCAGGCCCGGGTCGCACGGACTCTCCCCACTGAAAGTGGGACGTGCTCTGGTAGCACCACTGACGCCTGACGAGAGATCATCTCCCTCGCGACGGGATGAACACTACCAGGCCGGGCGGGGTGCGCCGGACCACGAACGGTCGCCGGCACCGAACCACGCTGCCGTCACAGCTTCATAACGTCCCGTCAGTCGAGTAGCTGTGCCATTGCACATATCACATCATGCTCCCCATGAGAAAAGTCATCGCCTTACTGTCCACCGCCACCGCCATCGCCGTCCTCGGCGGCGCCGTCGCCGTCGGGGCCGAACCCGGGGCCGGCGGGCTCGGCCCCGAGAGCGTGCTCGCCGACACCGGGCAGGGCACCCTGGCGTGGAGCTCGTGCGAGGACCCGGCCACGCCCGCGCTGCAGTGCGCGATGCTCGACGTGCCCGTGGACTACTCCGAGCCGCGCGGACGCAAGATCAAGATCAAGCTGAACCGGCTCCCGGCCACCGCGCCCAAGGAGAAGCGCCAGGGGCCGATCCTGCTCAACCCCGGCGGTCCGGGGAACTCCGGCCTCTGGATGCCCGCCTTCATCTCCGGGCAGATCCCGGCCGACGTCGCCTCGACCTACGACTGGATCGGCTTCGACCCGCGCGGCACCAACGGCAGCGAGCCCCATGTCGTCTGCGACCCCGACTACTTCGACGCCGAGCGCCCCGACTACCAGCCGAGCCAGGGCACCGCGAAGGCCTGGCTGAAGAAGGCCGCCGGGTACGCCTCCGACTGCGCCGCGCAGTGGTCCTGGCTGCTGCCGCACATGACCACCGTCGACAACGCGCGCGACCTGGACAGCATCCGGCGGGCGCTCCACGAGCCGAAGATCAACTTCTACGGCGGCTCCTGGGGCACCACGCTCGGCTCGACCTACGGGCAGCTGTTCCCCTCCCGGGTGCGCCGGATGGTCCTCGACAGCATCGTCGGGCCGACCATCACCTGGTACGAGCACAACAAGCTCCAGGACAAGGAGCACCAGCGCCGCTTCGACGCCTTCGCCGCCTGGACCGCCAAGGCCGACTCCGTCTACCACCTCGGCACCGACCCGGCGGGGGTGAAGCGGGCCTACGACCAGGTCGAGGCCGCCCTGCGGACCGACCCGGTGGACGCCGCCCCGGCCGTCGGGAAGATCGGGCCCGCCGAGTTCGAGGACACCTTCTACGGCGGCGGCTACAACTTCCTGCGCTGGCCCCGGATGGCCACCGTGATCTCCGCGTACGTGAACCAGCACGACACCCGGCCGCTCGCCATCGCCTACAACCGCTACGCGGCCCCCGGCCCGGACGACGGCTCGTTCCCGGCCTACAACGCGGTCCAGTGCACCGAGAACGCCTGGCCCCGCGACTGGGAGTACTGGAAGAAGGACCAGGCCGAGGTCAACGCCGTCGCACCCTTCTACACCTACAACAACATGTGGTACAACGCCGCCTGCATGTTCTGGCCCTACGAGGGCAACCGGGCCGGCCGGCTGAAGATCACCGGAAAGGGCCTGCCGCCCGTCCTCCTCTTCCAGTCCACCGAGGACGGCGCCACCCCGTACGAGGGCGGGCTCGCCATGCGCGACGCGCTGCCCAGCGCCAAGCTCGTCGTGCAGGACGGCGGCAGCTTCCACGAGATCCTGTTCCACGGCAACGCCTGCCTGGACGACGCCTTCACCGCCTACCTCCGCGACGGCAGCCTGCCGAACGGCAAGGGCCGGATCGCCAAGACCTGCGCCCCCACCGCCGAACCCGCCCCGGTCTACGTGACCCCGCCGCCGGCCGCCAAGGCCGCCACCGATACCGCCGCCCCGCTCTCCCCCGCCGACCCCGAGGCCGTCCGCGGCGTCCTGCGCTGACGGACCGCCGGAAACGCGAGCGGGCCCGGTACCTGAAGAGGTACCGGGCCCGCTTGACCATGGAGCGCCAGGCCCGGGTTGCACGGACTCTCCCCACTGAAAGTGGGACGTGCTCTGGTAGCACCGCTGACGCCTGAGGAGGAATCACTTCCTCCCGACAGGAAGAACACTACCAGGTCGGAACGGGTGCCCGAACCGCCGGTGAACGGCGGTCCGGCCGGGTGGTTCGCGCCGGGTGCTCCAGGCCGGGTGGTTCAGGCCGGGTGGTTCAGGCGGCGAGGTCGTAGGGGGTGCGTCCGGTCCGGGGGCTTCCGGTCCCGGGGCGTCCGGGGAGGAGCGCGGGGGCGAGGGCGGTGGCCGCGAGCAGGAGGAGGTGGAGGGCCTCCGGGGCGGACGCGGTGAGGGTGCCGTGGTGGTTCTCGACGAAGCCGTTGTGGAAGAGCCAGGCGGCCAGGCCGATCAGCGGGGCGGCGGGCGGGCGGGAGCGGCGGCCGACGGCGGCGCAGAGGGCGGCGTAGGCGGCGAGGGCCACCCAGGTGGGGCGGAGTTCGCCGAGGACGGCGAGCGCCGGAAGCAGCGCGGCGGAGGCGGTGAGGGAGACCGCGAGCGCCGCCGAGGGGGCGAGGCGGGCCGTCATGCGCTCGCCGTCAGTCGGGTGCGCGGGTGGCGCTGCAGGGCCTCCAGTTCGCGTTGGAGGGGCGGCTTGGGGACGGCGAGGACCGGGCAGCCGGCGTGGCGGGCGCAGTAGGCGGTGATCGACGGGTGCAGGACGCGGGCGAGGGTGCCGCGGCCGCCGGCGCCGAGGACGAGCAGGTCGTCCGGGCGGTCGGCGCAGCGGACCAGGGCCTGGCCGGTCTCGCCGCGGACGGCGATGCTGCGCAGCCGGACGCCGGACCAGGCTCCGGCGAAGGCCTGGTCGAGGGCGTCGCGCAGCCGGGTGGCGGCGGCGTCGCGACAGGCGGACAGCAGCGGCGGGCAGGGCGAGCGGCGGTAGCCGAACTCGCCGCCGACCGGGGTCCAGCAGTGCACGGCGAGCACCTCGGCGTCGAGCCGGCGGGCCTCGGCCACGGCGCGGTGCAGGGCGGCGAGGCTGCCGAGCGAGCCGCTGACGCCGACGACGACCCGGCCGCGGCCGTCGTCCCCGGGGACCGGAAGCCCGGTCGCGCTGGTGAGGTCTGTCGGCTCGTCCGCCATGGTGCTGTCCGTCCTCGCGGGTGGTGGCTGGTGCTGTCGGATCCAGCCAAGCCGGGGCGGAGGGGGGCGGGCGGTTCGTTGACGGAGCCCTGACGCGGGCGGGCCCGGTCCGTACGGGTTCCTGACGCGGCGGCGGAGGCCGCTCAGGCGGTGCCGGGTGCTCAGGCGGTGCCGGGCCCGTCGGCCTCCCAGAGGTCGGCGAACATCCGGTCCAGGTGCTCCTCGCCGATCGGCGGGACCGGCAGCGGGTGGGTGGCCCGGGTGCGGAAGCCGTCGAGCAGCAGGGCGAGGTAGCGGCGCCACAGGTCGGGGCGCAGGTCGGTGGTGGCGGGCAGCGCGCGGCAGAGCGGGCCGAGCATGAACAGCAGGTCCATGGTGACGACGTCGGTGCGCAGGGTGCCCTGCTCCTGGGCGCGGGCGACCAGGGCGCCGACCGTCTCGGCGTTGCGCCGGCTGATCTCGATCATCCCGGGGACGGTCGGGATGGCCTGGGTGACCAGGTCGTTGATGCCCCGGTCGGCGGCGACCAGTTCGAAGATCCGCGCGAAGTAGCGCTCGATGGCGCTCCAGGCGTCCTCGGTGGCGAGCGCCTCGGCGCCGGCCTCGTCCAGCAGATGGGCGGCGTCCGCGAAGACCTCGCCGATCAGCGCCTCGCGGGTCGGGAAGTGCCGGTAGAGCGTGGCGTTGCCGACGCCCGCCTCCTTGGCGATCTGGTCGAGCGGCACGTCCAGCCCGTGCGCGGCGAACAGGTCCCGGGCGGTGGCGAGCAGCAGGTCACGGTTGCGCTGCGCGTCGCGCCGCAGCCGTGCCGGGGGGTTCGCTCCGCCGCCCGTTCTGCTCGTTGCCATGCCCCGACCCTAGCAACCGGGTCGTTTATTGCCGGGCGGGAGCGTCGGGACCCTGCTTGAATCCAGGGCCATGGACACCAGCGCCCAGACCGGCGGGCCGCCCGAACGGCTCCGCCACATCGCGATCCTGCTGTTCCCCGGCGTCGAGGAGTTGGACGCCATCGGCCCGTGGGAGGTGCTCGCCTACTGGACGCGGAACTTCCCCGAGGACGGCTGGCGGGTTTCGTGCGTCTCCCGGGACGGCGGGCCGGTGGAGTGCGCCAAGGGACTCACCGTGCAGGCGCACCACTCGTGGGCGTCGATGCCCGCCCCGGACGTGGTGGTGCACCCCGGCGGGCAGGGCACCCGGCCGCTGCTGGCGGACGAGGAACACCTGGCGCGGGTGCGGGAGCTGGCCGCCGCGGTGCCGCTGATGACCAGCGTCTGCACCGGCGCACTGGTGTACGCGAAGGCGGGCCTGCTGCGCGGCCGGCCGGTCACCACGCACTGGGCCTCGCTCGACCTGCTGGCCGAGCTGGAGCCGACCGCCGAGGTGCGGCGGGAGGACCGGTTCGTCGACGACAGGGACGTGATCACCTCGGCGGGGATCTCGGCGGGGATGGACATGTCGCTGCACCTGGTGGCCCGGCTCGCCTCGGTGGAGCGCGCCCGCCGGGTGCGGTACGGGATCCAGTACGACCCGCGGCCGCCGGTGTAGCCGGGGGTGGGAGGGGCGGTGACCGGGGGGACACCGGTGGAAGAACAGGCGGTGGCGGGATCCTCCGGGCGACGGGGGTGACCTGCGGGGGTCGCGTGCGCCGGATTCCCGGGCACTTCCGGGGGTGGGACGGACGGACCGAGGATGCCCGTGATGGGAACATCCACCCTCGGTTGCAAGGGAGTTCACACCATGCTCCGCCTCGCCACCCGGGCCGTCTCGGCCCTCGCCGCCGCCTCCGCGCTGGCCCTCACCGCCATCACCCCCGCCGGCGCCGACCCGCTCGCGCTGCCGGCTGCGACCGACATCGTCGGCGTGGGGGCAGGCGTCACCGAGACCCTGCTCACTCAGTTCTCCACCGACTACAACGCCTTCCTCGCCGCCTCCGGGGACACCACCTCGGCCCGCCTCTTCAGCTGGGACACCACCGGCACTCCCCAGATCACCACCAAGACCGGCGCGACCCCGATCAACCGTCCGGACCAGAGCGGCGCGGGCCTGGCGGTACTGAACGCCACCACCAGCAGCACCGTCGACTTCGTCCGCACCACCCGCTTCCCCGGCGCCAACGACCTCCCCGGCAACCTGTTCGTGGCGTTCGCCAAGGACGCGGTCAGCTGGGCCGCGCCCGCCGGCGGCAACGCCCCACAGAACCTGACCACGTCCGACCTGTCCAACATCTACAACTGCCGCGTCACCAACTGGAAGCAGATCGACCCCGCACTGCCCGACGCCACCATCGTCCCCGTGCTCGCCGGCCACCTCTACGTCGACCGGTGGGGCGTCACCGGCTCACCGATGGAGTCCTCGGATTTCCTCCTCAAGGCCATCAACTACCCGCCCGCGGGCACCGACGGCCCCAGCGACCGCTCGTGCGTGCGCGTCGTCGAGCGGGGGGACCAGGGCTGGGACGCACTCCTGCACGACCCCAACGCGATCGTCCCCTACTCCGTCGGCCGCTTCATCGGCCAGGCCTACCGCGGACACTCCCGCCCCGGCGACGACCCCGTCATCCTCACCGTCCGCAGCATCGACGGAATCGCCCCGGTGGACTCCTTGGACAGGAGTATGTCCCCCACCTTCTCGAACACGTCCTACGGTCGGGTCCTCTTCAACGTGGTGCGCGAGGCCGACTGGAACAGCGCCTCCACAACGAACGCCCTGCGCAAGGTCTTCGGCAGCACCGGGTGGATCTGCAAGAACGCCGGCGCCACCGCCACCATCAAGAGCTACGGGTTCCGGGTCCTGCCCGTCGGAGCCTGCGGCTCGACGCGCCACGCCTGACCGAACGTCCACGGCCCCTTCCACCACCTGGAGTCCGCCCCGTGCTCCGATTCGCCGCCCGGGCCGCCTCGGCCCTCGCCCTCACCACCGCCCTGGCCCTCACCGCCACCACCCCCGCCGGCGCCGACCCGGCCGTGCTGCCCGCCGCCACTGACATCGTCGGCGTGGGAGCGGGCGTCACCGAGACCCTGTTCACCCAGTTCTCCACCGACTACAACGCCTTCCTCACCGCCTCCGGGGACACCACCTCGCCCCGCCTCCACAGCTGGGACTCCACCGGGACCACGGCGATCACCCCCAAGGCCGGCGCGACCACGATCGCCCGCCCGGACCGGACCGACCCGGGGCTGACGGCGTTGAACGCCACCACCAGGAGCAGCATCGACTTCGTCCGCACCACCCGTGTCCCGAACGCCAACGACCTCCCCGGCAACCTGTTCGTCGCCATGGCGTGGGACGCGGTCAGCTGGGCCGCGCCCGCCGGCGGCAACGCCCCGCAGAACCTGACCACCCACGACCTGTCCGACATCTACAACTGCCGCGTCACCAAATGGAATCAGATCAACCCCGCACTGCCCGACGCCACCATCGTCCCCGTACTCGCCGGCCACCTCTCCGTCGACCGGTCGGGCGTCACCGGCGCACCGATGGAGTCCTCGGACTTCTTCCTCAAGGCCATCAAGTACCCGCCCGCGGGCACCGACGGCCCCAGCGACCGCTCGTGCGTGCGCACCGTCGAACGCGGCGACCAGGGCTGGGACGCGCTCCTGCACGACCCCAACGCGATCGTCCCCTACTCCGTCGGCCGCTTCGTCGGCCAGGTCTACGGCGGCCACACCCGCCCGGGTGACGATCCCGTCATCCTCACCGTCCGCGGCATCGACGGAATCGCCCCGGTGGACCCCACGAACAATCGGATGTCCAGTGCCTTCTCGAACACGTCCTACGGGCGGTGGCTCTTCAACGTGGTGCGCGAGGCCGACTGGAATGGCACCGCGACAGCCGCCGGCCTGCACAAGGTCTTCGGCGTCACCGGGTGGATCTGCAAGAACGCCGTCGCTGCCGCCGCCATCAAGAGCTACGGGTTCCGGGTCCTGCCCGTCGGCGCCTGCGGCTCGACGCGCCACGCCTGACCCGACCTCCCGCGCCCTCCTTCCACGACCGGGAGTCAAGGCCATGCTCCGCCTCGCTGCCCGGGCCGCCTCCCGCGGGTCGGTGACCCGACCACGAACGCGGACGCCGCGATGGCGGGGGAGACGGTAGCCGGGGGGCCACCGGTGGAAGAAGAGTTGGCGGCGGGGTGCGGGCCCGGCGGGAATGACCTGCGGGGACCCGGAACCCCCAGGTTCCTGGGGGTTCCGGGCGCGGGCGGGCGGGCCGAGGATGCCGGTGCCCCGCCCGCCACCGTCCCCGACCGGGAGTCCACGCCGTGCTTCGCCTCGCCGCCCGGGCCGCCTCGGCCCTCGCCCTCGCCTCCGCACTGGCCCTCACCGCCACCACCCCCGCCCTCGCCGACCCGCCCCAACCCGCCGCCACCGACATCGTCGGCGTCGGATCCGGGGTGACGGCAGCGCTGTTCAACCAGATCTCCGCCGACTACAACGCCTCGCTCGCCGCCGCCGGGAACACCACCTCGCCCCGCCTCTACAGCTGGGACGCCACCGGCACGACGTACATCACCCCTGCGGCGGGGGCCGTCCCGATCTTCCGCCCGTCCGGCACCAAGAACGGAATCACGACGCTGGACAACACCGACTCCAAGACCGTGGACTTCGTCCGCAGCAACCGCCCGCCGCAGCCCGGCGACATCCCCACCGACCTGTTCGTCCCCCTGGCGAAGGACGCGGTCAGCTGGGCCGCGCCGACCGGCGGCCACGCCCCCGGCGAGCTCTCGAAGATCGCCCTGAACAACATCTACGCCTGCGCGATCACCAACTGGCGGCAGCTGGGCGCCGCGTTCCCCGACGCGGCCATCCGGCCCGTCCTGCCACCGTACGGCACGGACGCCCGACGGGCGTTCCTCCAGGCGCTCGGCCTCACGGACCGACCCGTCATGCCCGGCTCCTGCCTGACCGAGGTCGCGCAGGAGAACCAGGGCGCGGACGCGATCCTGCACGACCCCGACGCGATCGTCCCCTACTCCGTCGGCCACTACATCGGCCAGGTGTACGGCGGCCACGCCCGCCCCGGCGACGAACCCGGCGCGCTGGTCCCCCGCCCCCTCGACGGGATACTCCCGGTGGACCCGGTCACCCACACCCTCTCCAACATCTTCGGCAACACGGACTTCGCCTACGCGCTCTTCACCGTGGTGCGCCAGAGCGAGTGGAACGCCACCAGCCCCCAGGGAACAGCCCTGCGCGACATCTTCGGCCGGAACGGGTGGATCTGCCGCTCCAACAGCGGCCTGCCCGTCCTCCGCAGCTACGGCTTCCTGCCGCTGCCCGTCGGCGCCTGCGGATCGTCCCTGCACGCCTGATCCACCACCGGTCCTCTTCCCAGAGCGGGAGTCCACTTCGTGCTTCGCCTCGCCGCCCGGGCTGCCTCGGCCCTCGCCCTCGCCCTCGTCTCCACCCTCGCGCTCACCACCACCCCCGCGCTCGCCGACCCGCCCCAGCCCGCCGCCACCGACATCGTCGGGGTGGGAACGGCGATCACGGAGCAGCTGTTCAACCAGCTCTCCACCGACTACAACGCCTTCCTCACCGCCGCCGGAAACACCACCTCACCCCGCCTCTACAGCTGGGACACCACCGGTACGACGTACATCACCCCCAAGACCGGGGCCACCTCGATCTACCGGCCGAACACGAGCAACGCGGGCATCACGGCGTTGACCATCACCACCAGCGGCACAGTCGACTTCGCCCGCAGCACCCGCGGGCCGCAGGTCGGCGACGTGTCCAGTACCGTGTTCGTCGCGATGGCGAAGGACGCGGTGAGCTGGGCCGCCCCGACCGGCGGACACGCCCCCGGCAGTCTCACCACCGGCCAGCTGGCCGACATCTACGCCTGCAACGTCACCAACTGGCGGCAGATCGACCCGGCCCTGCCCGACGCGACCATCAAGCCGGTCCTGCCGATCATCTCGTCGGAGGTCCGCCAGATGTTCCTGCGCTCCGTGGGCCTGACGGGCCTGCCCGGCGTCGGGAACTGCGTGGTCAGCGGCGTCGAGGAGAACCAGGGCACCGAGGCGTTCCTGCACGACCCCGACGTGCTCGTCCCGTACTCCGTGGGCCGCTACGTCGGCCAGGTCTACGGCGGGCACGCCCGTCCGAGCGACGAGCCCGGCGTGCTGGTCCCCCGCGCCGTCAACGGGATCGCCCCGGTGGACACGTCCAATCGGCAGATCAGCCAGCCGTTCGCCGCGACGGCCTTCAGCCGGGTCCTGTACAACGCGGTGCGCGAGGCCGAGTGGACGGCATCCGACGCCCACGGCCAGGCGCTGCGCGACATCTTCGGCCGGTCCGGGTGGATCTGCCGGACCAACGGCGGCGCACCCCTCATCCGCAGCTACGGCTTCCTGACCATCCCCGCCGGCGCCTGCGGCTCGACCACGCACATCTGAACCACCACCCACCCTTTCCCGAAGGGGAGTTCACGCCATGCTCCGCCTCGCCGCCCGGGCCGCCTCGGCCCTCACCCTCGCCTCCGCCCTGGCCTTGACCGCCACCACCCCCGCCCTCGCCGACCCGCTGTCCCAGCCCACCGCCACCGACGTCGTCGGTACGGGATCGGCGACCACGGAGCAGCTGTACAACCGGCTCTCCACCGACTACAACGCCTCCCTGGCCGCCGCCGGGGACACCGTGTCCCCCCGGCTGTACAGCTGGGACGCCACCGGGGCGTCGCCGATCACCCCCAAGGCCGGTGCGGCGGCCATCAGTCGCCCCTACGGCCCCAACAGCGGTATCACCGCGCTGACCGCCTACCCCGACACCGTCGACTTCGCCCGCAGCAACCGCGGCCCACAGCCCGAGGACCCGGTCACGGACACCTTCGTGGCCCTGGCCAAGGACGCGGTGGCCTGGGCCGCCCCGGTCGGCGGCAACGCTCCGGTCAACCTCTCGGCGTCCGAGCTGCGGCTCATCTACAGCTGCCTCCACACCAACTGGCGGCAGATCAGCCCGTCGCTGCCCGACGCCGAGATCCGGCCGGTCCTTCCCCGCTTCCCGTCGGAGACCCGTCGGGCGTTCCTCCAGATGCTGGACAGTCTGGAGGGCCCCGGCCCGTTCCCCACGCCCGGTCCGTGCGTCACCACCGGCGAGCAGGAAAACCAGGGCACCGACGCGCTCCTGCACGACCCCAACGCGATCGTCCCCTACTCGGTCGGCCACTACATCGGCCAGGTCTACGGCGGACTCGGCCGGCCCGGCGACGAGCCCGGCCTCCTCACGCCGCGCGCGATGAACGGGATGGCCTCGCTCGACCCGGCCGCGGCCGTGGTCCCGGCGGCCTACTCCGCGAGCTTCGGATTCGTGCTCTACACCGTCGTGCGCGAGGTCGACTGGATCAGCCCGGGCGCCCGCGGCCAGGCGCTTCGCAACATCTTCGGCCGGACCGGCTGGGTCTGCCGGTCCCCCGACGCGCAGTACGCCATCCGCATCCACGGGTTCCGGCCACTGCCCGCCACGGCCTGCGGCTCGACGACGCACTCCTGACACCACCCTCCGTCGGCCCCGGGCGCGCGGCGCGTCCGGGGCCGACGGCTTGCCGGGGCGGGGTCGGCGACGGGCGCCCGGGCGGAGCACGGCCCGAGGCTGTCGGCCTCCTCACACCCGCCGCGCAATCCCGCCCCGCGCTCCGCGCTCCCCCTAGGGTGATCTTCGTCGGCGCGGACCCGGATCACGCGATGGGGTGGAACAGATGGGCGTCTCCTTGACAGCGCACCAGCTGATCGGGCTGCTGGTCGACCCCGGAAGCTACCGGAGCTGGGACGAACCCACCGCCGGGTCCGCCGCCGAGCCCGCCGACCCCGGCTACCGGGCGAGCCTCGCCCGGGCGCGGGAGCGGACCGGCGTGGACGAGGCGGTGCTCACCGGCCTCGGCCGGATCGGCGGGGAGGCGGTGGCCCTGGTCGCCTCCGAGTTCGGCTTCCTCGGCGGGTCCATCGGCGTGGCCACCGCCGAACGGATCACCCGCGCCGTGGAACGGGCCACCGCCGAACGCCTCCCGCTGGTCGCCCTGCCGGTCTCCGGCGGGACCCGGATGCAGGAGGGCACGGCCGCCTTCCTCTGCATGCTGCGGATCACCGCCGCCGTCCAGGCCCACCGGGCGGCGGGACTGCCGTACCTCACCTACCTGCGCAACCCGACCATGGGCGGGGTGTTCGCCTCCTGGGGAACGCTCGGGCAGCTGGTGTTCGCCGAACCGGGGGCGCGGCTGGGCTTCCTCGGCCCGCGGGTGTACGAGGAACTGCGCGGCGTCGAGCTTCCCCCCGAGGTCCAGTGCGCCGAGACGCTCGCCGAACGCGGCCTGGTGGACGCGGTGGTGGAGCCCGAGGAACTGCGCGAGGTGCTGCGCCGCTCGCTGTCCGTCCTGACCCGCCGACCGCTGCCCGTCCCCACCGCCGGACCCGCGGCGTCCGCCGAACCCGCCGAACCCGCCGAACCCGCGGAGCGCCCCGACGCCTGGGAGGCGGTCCTGCGCACCCGCCGACCCGACCGCCCCGGCACCCGCGAGCTGCTGCGCCGCACCGCCGAGGAACTGGTCCTGCTCGACGCCCCGGGCGGCCGCGACGGCGCGCTCGTCCGGGCGCTCGCCGTCCTGGACGGGCAGCCCGCCGTGGTCGTCGGCCAGCAGCGCCAGGCCGGCGCCCGGGAGCGCCCCTTCACCACCGCCGACCTGCGCGCCGTCCGCCGCACCGCCCGCCTCGCCGAGCAGCTCGGCCTCCCCCTCGTCACCGTGGTCGACACCGCGGGCGCCGAACTCTCCGTCCAGGCCGAGCTGGACGGCGTGGCCGTCGAGATCGCCCACTGCCTCACCACCCTGCTCGCCCTGCGCACCCCCGTCCTCGCCGTCCTCCTCGGCCAGGGCTCCGGCGGCGGCGCCCTGGCCCTCCTCCCCGCCGACCGCGTCCTCGCCGCCGCCAACGCCTGGCTCGCCCCGCTCCCGCCGGAAGGCGCCTCCGCCATCGTCCACCGCGACGGCGCCCACGCCCCCGAACTGGCCCGCGCCCAGGGCATCACCGCCCACGACCTCGCGGCCGTCGGCCTGGTCGACACCGTGGTCCCCGAACTCCCCGACGCCGCCGACGAACCCGCCGCCTTCTGCGCCCGCCTCGGCCACGCCGCCGCCACCGCCCTGGCCGCCCTCACCGCCGTCCCCGAACGCACCCGCCTCACCGCCCGGGCCGCCCGCCACCGCCGTCTGGGGGACGTCCTGGCCGCCGAGTGACCCGCACCCGGTCCGGTGCCGGCCCGCCGGGGCGCGAGCGGCCCGGGCCCCGGGCCGGGGTCGTCCGGATGGCCGGACCCGGGTGCAGCGCTCCTGACTGCGGATGACGATGCGAGGAACCGCGACGCGCACGACGCCGAAGGAGGGGGCCATGGCAGGTCTGGCTCGCATTCCCCTGGAGGACGGCGGCTGGGTGCTGATCGAGGCACCCGGCGGCGCGGAGGGGCCGGTGAAGGCCGGCCGGGTCGGCGAGGCCATCCGCGAGCTGCCGACGACGCTGCGGGGAGCCCTCGTCCCGGTCACCACGGCCGCCCACGTGGCGCTCGACGAACTGCGCCGGATCGGTCCCGACGAGATCGCGGTGGAGTTCGGCGTCGACCTCTCGGTCGAGGCCGGGGCCGTGATCACCAGGAGCGGCGCCAACTGCCACCTGCTGGTGAGAGCGCTGTGGCGGCAGGGCGGCCCCGGCGCTCCGGCCGCCGGCCGACCCGGCCCGTCCGGTGGCTGAGGCGGACCGGCCGCCGATCGGTGGTCGCGCGGGTGAGCTGCTTCCGGCCGTGGCCCAGGTGCTCGGGCCGGACGGCGCGGTCGTCGGAGCGGGCTTCCTGGTCGGCGAGGACGTCCTGCTGACCTGTGCCCACGTCGTGCGCGCCGCCGGGGCCGGCCCCGGCGAACAGGTGCGGCCGGCCTTCCCCAACGTGGCGGGCGCGCCCCTGGTCGAGGGCGACGTCCTGGCGGAGCCGTGGCGCGAGCACGACGGCGAGGACGTGGCCGTCGTCCGCCCGGCCCGGACCGTCCCGGGGACGGCGGCGTTGCCGCGGGGTTCCCCGGAGGGCTGTCGGGGCCACCAGGTGCGGTCGTTCGGGGCCGGCACGATCCGCAACACGGCCACCTCCACCGGAACCCCGCCCCGCGGCGAGCCCCCGGTGTCGCCGCCGTCCGAGACCACCGTCCTGTCCAACGGACAGGGCGCCCTCGACCTGGTCAAGACCGCCGAAACCACCGACGTCAACGGCAACGGAAAGACCGACACCGGCGACACCATCCAGTGGAAGCTCACCGTCGCCAACCAGGGCACCATCACCGTCACCGACATCAAGGTCAACGACCCCACCGCCGGCGAAGTGACCTGCCCCCGGACCAGCCTGGCCCCGGGCGGGACGATGACGTGCACCACCAAGCCCCACACCGTCACCACCGACGACGCCCAGCGCGGCAAGGTCGTCAACACCGCCACCGCCGCCGGCAACGGAGCCACCTCCCCCGAGGCCACCGCCACGGTCAAGGTCGAACCCGAACCGGTCGCGCCCGGCAAGCCCGCGGCCCCCGAGCCGACCGGCATCCTCGCCCGCACCGGCACCGCCGTCCTCACCGTCGCCGGCATCGCAGGCGCACTGCTGATCATCGGCGGACTCACCCTCGCCCTCACCAGGCGCCGCCGCAACCACTGAGATCAGTGACCGGCTGTATGACTGGTGCCCCGCCGGGTGTCGCGGATTCCATCCGTGCCACCCGGCGGGGCACCGGCACGAGGCGGCTCGGACCACTCGAAATCCCAGTCCCGGCACACCCGTTGTGGTGCCGGTCTCAGATCAACCGCGACTCGGCGTGGAGTCGCCCGTGGCGGTGGGTGACGTCCGGGGGCGCCGGGCGGTGAGGGCGCTCACAAGGATTCCCTCGGCACGACGGGCGGTAGTGCTCGGGCCGGTACCGCGGCGGGGACGGCTGCGCCGCAGGTCAGCGGGCCCGGCGGGGGGCCTTCGAATCGACGGTGCGCGAGATCGCTACGACGCGGCGTCGTAGCGGAGGGGTCTTGGCAGCGGGCAAACCCATCTGGCAACAATTGGTCTCGTCGCCGGCCGCACTCGGTACCTGTCCCACCGGAGTGCGGCTCTTCACCACGACTGTCCGGCGCACGCCCCGCGACCGTTTCGGCCCCTGTCCGGCCACGGTCCGGGCGGGGCGAACGCCGGCCCAACCTGATTGAGGTCTTGTTCTTCATGCCCGCTTTCAAGCTTCGTATGCGCACCTCTGCCGCCGTTCTCGCCGGCGCCGCCGCCGTGACCGCCCTCGGTGCCGGCCTGGTGCCCGCCACCGCTTCGGCCGCCACGCCGCAGACCATCGCCGCGCAGATCGTGCCCGCGAACCAGCTCGCCTCGTTCAGCCAGATCATCGCCCACGAGTCCAGCTGGAACGTGACCGCGACCAACCCGTCCTCGGGCGCGTACGGCCTGGCGCAGGCGCTGCCGGGTTCGAAGATGGCGACGCACGGCGCCGACTGGAAGACCAACCCCACCACCCAGATCCGCTGGGCGCTGGACTACATGAACGACCGCTACGGCAGCCCGAACAACGCCTGGGCGTTCTGGCAGACCCACCACTGGTACTGAGCCGACCAGCGGTAGTCGACTTCACCGGACCATCTGTCCCCCCTCACCCCGGGGTCGGACAGGGACCACCGGGGTGACCGAAGGCCCGGCCGCGCGCAATCCGCGCGGCCGGGCCTTCGGGCGTTCCCGGACCGTCACGCTCCGTACCGGGCCGATCCGCCCCGGACGGGACGGCCCCGCTCCGCGCACGGCCGCCCGGATCCGGCTCGGATATATTCGGGCCGAGACGAAGTCCCGCCACGCCGCCGTTCGGGCCCCGCCCGGCCCCGCCCGAGGAGCACCCGGTGCCCAAGTCCCCCCGCACCCCGGCGACCGCCACCACGCAGACCGTGGCGCAGGTCAACCAGACCGTGCTGCTGGAGGTGCTGCGCCGGCACGGGTCGCTGTCCCGGCAGCGGCTGGCCGCCGAGAGCGGGCTGTCGACGGCGACCGTGCACCGGCTGGTCGAGGTGCTGCGCACGGCCGGCCTGGTCGTGGTGGAGGCCGAGCGGGCACCGTCCAGCGGCGGCCGCCCGCCGCAGCTGATCCGCTACAACGCCGGGGCGCAGACCGTCCTGGCGGTGGCGATGCGGCCGCGCCGGATCGTCGGGGTGGTCACCGACCTGCACGGCGCCGTGCTGCACGAGGCCGAGCACCACTGGGCGGCCGGCCTGGGACCGGAGCGCGACCGCGAGCCGTCCGCCGAGGACCTCACCGGGCCGCTGCTGGCCCTGGTCGAGGGGCTGCGGGCGTGGGCCGCGCGGCACGCGGGCGCGCCGCGCGCGCTGGTGGTGGGGGTACCGGGGGTGGTCCGCGACCGGACCGGGCTGGTCGAGTTCGCCCCGGCGCTGGACTGGCCCGGCCTGCGGCTGCGCACGCTGCTCCAGGAGCGGCTGGGCGTCCCGGTGGCGGTCGAGAGCAATGTGGACCTGGTCGCGCTGGCCGTCCAGCACGGCGAGGAGGCCGCCGGGGTGGGCGACCTCGCCGCGGTGGTGGTCGGGATCGAGGTCGGCGCCGGGATCGTGCTGGGAGGCCGGCTGCACCGGGGCCGGCTGGGGTCGGCGGGGGCGCTGGGGTATCTGATGGGCGACCGCCGGGCGCTGGACCGCCCGCTGGGCCGCACCGGCGACACCCAGGCGCGGATCGGGGACCACGCCGTCGACCGGCGGATCGCGGAGGCCGGACTGACCGTCTCGGGGACGTCGGCCGAGCGGGTGGCCGAGCTGTTCCGGCTGGCCCGGGAGGGCGTGCCGGCGGCGGTGCGGCTGGTGGACGAGTTCACCGACGACCTGGCCCTGCTGGTGGCCAATCTGACGAGTGTGCTGGGGCCCGAACTCGTCGCGCTCGGCGGGCGGTTGCTCTGGGAGAGCGGCGGCGAGATGCTGCCCGCGATCGAGTCCCGGCTGCAGGGCCGGGTCCCGGTGCTGCCGCGGCTGGTGATGGTGCACTCGACCACCACGGAGCTGGTGGGCGCCGCCGCGGCCGCCGTCCGACTCGTCGACGGGGCCACCTTCATCACGCACTGAGCCGACCCGGCCGGGCCACACCCCGGCCACACCCCGGCCACTCTCCGGGCCGCATCCGGGCCGCCCCCCGCCCCACTATTTCTCAGTGTGATAGAAACTCCTCGTGGCCACTCGACCAAAGGAGACCCGGATGTTCGCGGCCGCCTTCGCCATGGACCCGGCCCGGTTCCCCGACGTCTACGGCCCCGAGGCACGCGCCCGGGTGCTCGCACGGGCGGAACCGGTCGAGGACCCCGGCGCCCCCGGCGGGGTCTGGTCCCCCGAGCGGCTCGCCGCGACGCCGGACGCCCTGCGGGACGTCGAGGTGCTGTTCACCGGCTGGGGCGGGCCCGTGCTCGACGCGGCCGCGCTGCAGCGGATGCCCCGGCTCGCCCTGGTGCTGTACGCGGCCGGGTCGGTGCGCCGGATCGCCACCGCGGAGTTCTGGGCGGCCGGCATCCCGATCGCCACCGCCGCCCACGCCAACGCCGTGCCGGTGGCCGAGTTCACCGTCGCGCAGATCGTCTACGCGCTGAAGGACGGCTGGCGGAACGTGCTCGCCGCCCGCGCCGCCCGCGCGCCGGTCCGGGTCGGCCGGGCCCCCGGCGCGTACGGCGCCACCGTCGGCGTGCTGTCGCTCGGCGAGACCGGGCGGCTGGTCTGCGAGCGGCTGCGCGCCTACGACCTGCGGGTGGTCGCCCACGACCCGTACGCCGCACCGCCGCCCGGAGTGCGGGCGGTCGGCCTGGAGGAACTCTTCGCCACCGCCGACGTGGTGAGCGTCCACACCCCGCTCGTCCCGGAGACCCGGGGCCTGGTCGGCCGGCGTCTGCTCGCCTCGATGAAGCCCGGCGCCACCCTGGTCAACACCGCGCGCGGCGCCGTCCTCGACGAGCCGGCCCTGCTCGACGTCCTCGCCGAACGGCCCGACCTGTTCGCCGTGCTGGACGTCACCGACCCCGAACCGCCACTGCCCGGCTCGCCGCTGTTCAGCCTGCCGAACGCCGTGGTCACCCCGCACCTCGCCGGCAGCCAGGCGCTGGAGCGGCGCCGCCTCGGCGACCTGGTGGTCGGCGAGTTCGAGCGGTGGACCCTCGGCGAACCGCTCCGCCACGCCCTGGAGCGCCACGCCTACGAACGGATGGCCTGACCCGTGTCCCGTGACCTCCCCGATGTGCTCGTCGTCCTGACGGACCAGCAGACCGCGGACGCGATGGGCGCCGCCGGGAACCCGCACCTCGCCACCCCGCACATGGACGCGCTGGCCGCCGCCGGCACCCGCTACCGGCAGGCGTACTGCGCCCAGCCGCTCTGCGCGCCCTCGCGGGCCAGTCTGCTCACCGGGCGGCTGCCCAGCGCACTCGGCGTCACCGGCAACGAGGCCGCCGCCGCCGACGGGACGGCACCGGAACCGCTACTGGGCCGGGTGTTCGCCGAGGCCGGGTACAACTGCGCCTACGGCGGCAAGTGGCACCTGCCCGAACTCGACCTCCCCGAGGACCGCGGCTTCCGCCGCCTCCACCCGGCCGGGGACGACGCCGGACTCGCCGACGCCGCCGCCGGGTTCCTCCACGGGCCGCGCCCGCGCCCGTTCCTGCTGGTGCTCTCCTTCCTGGAACCGCACGGCATCTGCGAATGGGCCCGCGGCCAGCAGCCGAGGACCGGCCCGCTGCCCGACCCGCCGCCCGTCGCGCAGTGCCCGCCGCTGCCCGCCAACTTCCCGCCCGCGCCGTACGAGGCCCGGCTCCCCCGGCTCGCCCAGCGGGCCTGGGCGCACACCCACCCCACCGCCGAGTGGCGCGAGGACGACTGGCGGCGCTACCGGCAGGCCTACTACGCGCTGGTCGAGCGGGTGGACGCGCACCTCGGCACCGTGCTGACCGCGCTGCGCGAGCACGAGCGGGCGACCGGCCGGGAGGCCGTCGTGGTGTTCACCTCCGACCACGGCGACGGCGCCGGCGCGCACGGGTGGAACCAGAAGTGGGCGCTGTTCGAGGAGTCGGTGCGGGTGCCCTTCCTGGTCGGCGGGCCCGGCAGCACGCCGGGCGAGGTCAGCGACCGGCTGGTGTCGACCGGCCCCGATCTGCTGCCCACCCTCTGCGACCTGGCCGGGATCCCCGCGCCGCCCGGCCTGCCCGGGCGCAGCGTGCGCGCGCCGGAACCCCGGGAGACCGTGGTGGTGGAGACCCGCTGGGAGCTGCCTGGGTTCAACAACGCCCTCGGCCGGATGATCCGGGACGGGCGGCACAAGTACGTCTGCTACGCCTGGGGGGACCACCGGGAGCAGCTGTTCGACCTCGCCGGGGATCCGGGCGAGATGGTCAACCTGGCGGTGGACGCCCGGCATTCGGCCCTGCTCGACCGCTTCCGCGCGCTGCTCGCCGGGCACTGCGCCCGGTCCGGCGACCCGTTCGCCCGCTTCCTTCCCGCTGTCGACGGGAATTGACGGTCCGTCAGTCCGAGGCCGGATCGAGGCCGAGCAGTTCGCGGGTGCGGCGGTACTTGGCGGCGAGGCGTTCGGCGGTGGCCGGGTCCAGCCTCGCCAGCCGGACCGGGTCGGAGTTGTGCGCGAGGTCGGCCTGCTTGACGACGAGCGCGCCGGGGGTGGCCAGGATCCGCGCGGTGTACTCCTCCAGCGGTTCGCCGGGCCGCTTGGTGAGCGCGTCCACGATGGCCTTGGTGGTGGCGCTGAGGGCGGCGCCGGCCAGCCACTCACGGGTCAGCGCGTCGTCCTCGACGGCGTCGTGCAGCCAGCCGGCCGCGATCTGCTCCTCGCTGCCGCCGCGCGCGGCCACGCCGCGGGCGACCGCCGCCAGGTGCTCGGCGTAGGGGTGGCCGTTCTTGTCGGTCTGCCCCGCGTGCGCGCTGCGGGCGATCCGTTCGACCTCGGCCAGGCTCAGGTGCTCCATCCCGCCATGGTAGCCACCGGCTCCGCCGGACCGCGCGGGGGCCTGCCCGCCGGGGCCGCCAAGGTGCCTGATTGACTGCCGACGCCCGGCCGATCCCGGCCCCGCCGGCGACCGCACCGAGGGAGTCATGCCCAGCCCGCATCCGCTGCTGTCCGGTTTCGCCCCGATCTGGGCGCTGACCGGCGTCGGCTACCTCCTCGGCCGCGGCGGCCTGCTCGGCGAGCAGGCCGAGCAGGTGCTGAACCGGTTCGTCTTCCACGCGGCCATGCCCGCGGCGCTGTTCCTGATGATCGCCCGCACTCCGCTGGACCGCTTCGCCAATCCGTCGATGGCGGCGTTCGTCGCGGGCACGGTGGTGGCGGGCGGGCTCGGGCTGTTCGCCGCGTACCGGCTGTTCGGCCGCGGGGTGCCGGAGCGGACGCTCGGCGGGATGGCCGCCGGGTACGTCAACTCGGCCAACCTGGGCATCCCGATGGCCACCCAGGTGCTCGGTGACGCCTCCTTCGTCGGCCCGGTGGTGCTGTTCCAGATCCTGGTGGTCACCCCGGCGGTGCTGACCGTGCTGGACTCCGGGCGGGCCGGTCTGCGGGCCGCGCTCACACTGCCGCTCCGCAACCCGATCCTGCTGGCGGTGGGGCTCGGCGCCGTGCTGTCGGCGACCGGGTGGCGGCCGCCCGCCGAGCTGAATCGTTCCTGCGAGCTGCTGGGCGGCGCGGCCGTGCCGACCGCCCTGGTGGCCCTCGGCCTCTCGCTCCGCCACCCGCCCGCCGTCACCGGCGCCTCCCGCTACCTGGAGGTCGGGACGGCGGTCGTGCTGAAGACCCTCGTCCAGCCGCTGACGGCCTGGGCGGTCGGCGCGCTGGTGCTCGGCCTGCCGCCGCAGCAGCTGCTCACCGTGGTGCTGTTCTCGGCCCTGCCGACCGCGCAGAACGCGTTCACCTACGCGCGCGAGTACGGCCACGGGGCCGCCTTCGCCCGGGACGCGGTGCTCGCCTCGACCCTGGTCTCGATGGCCACCCTGTCCCTGGTCGCCTGGGCGCTCGGCCCGGCGTAGCGGCCCGCCGCCGGGTGGGCGGCGGGCCGTACGCGGCCGGGATCAGCCCTCGTAGCGCAGGCCGTGCCCGAAGCGGAACAGCGGGTCGGCGGTGTCGAACGGCACGTCCGAGCGGCTGGCGGCCACGGCCGCCATCGAGGACGGCAGGTCGAACGGCAGCGAGCCCTGCGGCCGCTCCTCGCCGAACAGGACCTTCACGAAGGCCTCCGGCGCCGCACCGAAGTTGACCGTCAGCGAAGCGGCGCGGCCCGCGATCGGGGTCAGGATCGCCGGGCGGTCCAGGTAGACGTCGACGACGGTCGGCACGGTGGCGCAGATCCGCCGCACGCGCTCGATCTCCTCCTCGGGGAAGTCCAGCGAGCCCGCGTGGAAGAAGGACTCCAGGGTGCCCGCCTCGCCGCGCGGCTCGAACGGGGCCGCCAGCCGCAGCACCGCGATGTCCGCCTCCTCGGGCGTCGCGACGAGCGTGGCGCGGTCGCCCAGCGCCTCGGCGGACAGGCCCTCCGCGTAGACCTTCAGGCCGCCCGAGACGAGCGGCAGCCGCGCCGGGCCCTCGGCTGCGTTGGCCAGCAGGACGGACGCCGCCGCCTGCGCCGCCAGTCCCTCGGCGCGCGCCTCCGCGGCGCCCACGCGCACCACGGCGGCGGCCTCGTCCACGTACGGCCGGTCGAACAGGCCGAGCCGGAACTTCTCGCGCAGCAGGCGGCGCGCCGAGGCGTCGACGCGCTCCTCGGTCGTCTTCCCTCCCCTGACCAGGTCCACCAGCACCTGCGGGCGGAACTCGCCGCCGAACTGGTCCACCCCGGCGTCCAGTGACTTGAGCATGCGCTCCTCGTACGTGAGCTCCTCCACGCCCCAGAACTTGTCGTTGAGGATGGCCCAGTCGGTGCAGACGATGCCGTCGTAGCCGAGCCGCTCGCGCAGCAGGCCGGTGATGACGCCCTTGTTGAAGCCGAAGCCGACCTCCTCGTGCGCGGTGCCGACCGGCATGCCGTAGTAGGGCATCATCTGGGCGACGCCGGCCTCGATGACGGCCTCGAACGGCTTGAGGTGGTAGTCGAAGTGGTCGCCCGGGTAGACCTGCTCGCGACCGTACGGGAAGTGCGGGTCCTCGCCGTTCAGCTGCGGGCCACCGCCCGGGAAGTGCTTGGCCATCGCCGAGACCGACTCCGGCCCGACCTCCTCGCCCTGGAGCCCGCGCACATAGGCGACGGCCAGCCTGGAGGTGAGGTCGGCGTCCTCGCCGAAGGTGGTGCTGATGCGCGCCCAGCGCGGCTCGGTGGCGAGGTCGATCTGCGGGTGCAGCGCGACCCGGATTCCGACGGCCAGGTACTCGCGGCGCACCGTGTCCGCCCAGCGGCGCACCAGGTCGGGCGAGCCGACCGCGGCGAAGCCGAGCGGTTCGGGCCACTGCGAGAACGGGCCGGCCAGCAGGGCGGTGGCCGGGTTGTCGGTGAAGGAGTGGCGCGGGTCGCTGGAGATGGTGACCGGGATGCCCAGCGGCCGCTCCAGAACGGTGCGCTGGAGGTTGTTGTACCAGGCGGCGAGGTCGCGCGCGGTGGTCGCCCAGAGGATGTTGAAGTGGTTGATGCGCCGCTCCAGGAAGGTGGCCATCGACGGCATGCCGAAGAGGCCGGGCGCGTCGAGGGCGCCGGTGTCGCCCAGCGGGTGGAACATCAGGCCGGCCTTGTCCTCCAGCGGCAGGCGGCTCAGCAGGTCCTCGACGCGCCGGTCGACGGAGAGGCTCGGGTCCTGGTAGGGGAAGCGCGCTTCGGTGCTCATGAGAGGGGGCCTTTCTCGGTGGTGCGGGGAAGATCGGGGGTCTGTGGTGGGTGCGGTCAGACGGCGCTTCTGATCCTGGTCACGAGCAGCGCTCCGACCAGGCAGAACACGGCGGCGAGGCCGAACCAGAGGGAGTAGCCGGCGCCGCCGAGCAGGGCGTTGCCGACGGGGACGACGACCACGCCGGCCAGGAACGGCGAGAGCGAACTCGGCAGGGCGTTGGCGATGTTGAGCACGCCCAGGTCCTTGGCCGTGTCGTCCTGGCTGGGCAGCAGGCTGATGGCGAGCGCGTTGTCGACGGCGAAGAACAGGCCGGCGCCGATGCCGAGGAGGGCTTCGAGGACCAGCAGGGCCACCAGGCCGGAGTCCCCCAGGTACGGGGTGATCGTGACGACGGCGAGGACCGCCGCCATGATCAGGCCACCGCCCGTCACGAACGGCTTGCGGCGGCCGAGGCGGTCGGAGAGCACACCGCCGACCAGGCTGGAGACCACCAGGGTGGCCACGCTCAGGCCGTTGGCCAGGGCGTTGAAGCGAAGCTGCTCGTCGGTGTCGTCCATGCCGAACTCCGCGGCCAGGAACAGGGTCAGATAGCCGGCCAGGGCCCCGTAGCCGAGCATGATGAGGAACTTGCTCAGCCACACCCAGCCGAAGTCCGGGTGCTTGCGCGGGTCGAAGACGAAGGAGAGCAGCAGACTGCGCGGGTTCAGCGGCTCGGTCGGCGGCTCGGCGCGCACCCGGTCGGGCAGGCGGGCGGCGAACCAGAGGCCGAGCACGACGGCGATGGCGGCCGGCACGGCGAACCGCAGGAAGTCGCCGGGCAGGACGGAGAGCAGGATCGAGCCGACCAGGATGCCGACCGGCGTGACCGCCCCGACGATGCCGGACACGCTGCCGCGCCGGGACTCGGGCACATGGTCGGCGACGGTCGCGCCGGCGGCGGCGAAGGCGAAGTTGCCGGCGCCCTGGGCGGCGCACCAGGCGATCAGCAGGACCGGGACGTTGGGGGCCGCGGCACAGACCGCCAGGGCCGCCGCCATGACGGATACTCCGCCGACGAGGAAGGGGCGGCGCATCCCGAAGCGGGAGGTGCAGCGGTCCGACAGCCGCCCGGCGAGCGGCTGGGCGACCATCGCGAACACCGCGCCCGTCCCCGCCACCAGCCCGAGCTGGGCCGGGGCCGCGTCCAGGCCGACCAGGTGCTGGATCTTGACGGACAGGCCGCCCATCACCGGGGCGAGCACCGCGAGGTACAGGCCGAACTGACCGAGGGCCAGTCTTCGCACGAAGCCGGGGGGTGCCTGCGGAGCGGGGGCCTCCGCGGGCAGTGGGGGGGAGTCGAGCATGGGGGAGCTCCTTGGGGACCGGCCACGACGGCGTGGCGTGGGCCCAATTGCTACACAGGTGTAGCTTTCTGTCAAGCAATCCTGCTACCGTTCCCCCATGACCACCTCAGGAGCCGGAACGGCGGCCTCCGGCGGCTACGCCAAGGGCCGCGCCCGCCGGGCCGCGATCATCCAGACCGCCGCCGAGCACTTCGCCCAGCGCGGGTTCCGGGCGGTGACGATCCTCGACCTCGCCGCCGCGTGCGACATCTCCCGGGCCGGTCTGCTGCGCTACTTCCCCGACAAGGACGCGCTGCTCCAGGCCGTCCTGGAGGACCGCGACCGCCTCGACCGGGAGCGCTTCCGCCCCTACACCCGGCTCGGCGGCGGGATCGGCGTGCTGCGCGGGATGGTGGACCTGGCCGGGCACAACGAGCTGGTCCCCGGGCTCATCGAACTGTTCGTCCGGCTCTCCGGCGAGGCCTCCGACCCGGAGCACCCCGCCCACGCCTACTTCGCCGAGCGCTACGAACGCATCCGGCGCGGCACCGCCCAGGCCCTGCACGGGGCCCGCGAGGCCGGGCACCTGCGGGAGGACGTGGACCCGGGGGAGGCCGCCGTGCGGCTCACCGCGCTGATGGACGGGCTCCAGGCGCAGTGGCTCTTCGACCGGTCGGTGGACATGGCCCGCCATGTGCGGGCGGCGGTCGTCGCGCTGCTCACCGAGCCGGGCGCGGCGGCCTTCGACGCACTCGCCCCGACCGGCTGACCGGCCCGGCCGACCGACCGGCACCCGCGTCCGTCAGCCGTCCTCCCCCGGCGCGGGCTCCGGCCCGGCGGCGGGGACCGCGGCGGGCCCGCCCGCCCCGGCCTCCCGGCGGGCGCGGGCGAGGTCGGCCCGGCTGCGGGTCAGCTCGGCGACAGCGCCGATGATCTTGGACGCGCTGACGCCGACCGAGGTCACCAGTCCGGCGACCGCGCTGATCGTCGCCGCCGAACCGAAGTCGAACCCGGCCGGCGCCGCGGTCTGCGTCTCCCCGCCCGGAGGAGCGCCGGACGTGTTGGGATCGATCCGGTCCGCCGGACCGTCGTCCGCCGCCCACCACGCGAAGAGCATCACGCAGATGAACGTCACCGCGAAGACGCGGACCGCGCGGCGCACCCAGCGGGACCGCTTCGCACCCGACGGACCCCTCAATTCCCCCATGGGGGCAGCCTAGTGCGTCCGGGGCGGCCCCGCTTCAGCGGTCCCGGACGGCGATCAGCTCACGGCCGCGCAGGGTGTACAGCACCCCGTCCTCGTCGGCCGCCACCCGGGCTCCGCTGTACCACTCGGCGTCGACCTGGACCAGGACGGTGGCCGCCAGCGTCGCGGGGTCCAGCCGGAACAGCGTCCGCTCGCTGATCCCGTACAGCCGGCCGCGCGCCACCAGCAGCCGCGGGTTGGCCGAGGTGATCGCCCGCAGGTCGGCCCTGGTGTCGATCACCGGTGCGCGGCCCGGCCGGGCGGTGCGCAGGTCGGCGGCGAAGGCCTGCCCGTTCACCGTGATGCCGAACAGCCGGTGCCCGTGCACCACCAGGCTGCTGACGCCCGAGCCGAAGTCGGTCGCGGTGCGCCACAGTTCGCGCCCGGCCACCGGGTCCCAGGCCGCCAGGTCCCCGCGCGGGCCGGTGGCCTTCGCGTTGTCGCCGCCGAGGAAGGCCTGTCCGCGCCCGGCCGCCACCGCGCGCACCAGCTGCTCCGGGCCGAGCGGGTCGACGTGCACGGCGGGCTGCCCGCTGCCGGGCCGGTAGGTGACGAACGAGCCGCCGCCGGTGGTGTCGGCCTGTACCCCGAGCAGCAGCAGGCGGTGCTCCTCGTCCCAGCGCACGGCCTGCGGCCGGTTCTGCTCCTGCGGCAGCCTCGCCTCCTGGACCGGCACCTCGTCGGCCCACGGCCGGTACCGCCAGATCCCCTGCGAGGAGTAGACGCCCAGGTAGAGGGTGCCGTCGTCGAGGACCACGGTGTCCTTGGCCTCGCCGGGGACGGGGAGCTTTCGCACCGTCCCGGCGTTGAGGTCGTGCAGCGCGACCGAGCCGTTGCCGCCGACGTACACCCGGCCGTAGCGGGCCGCCAGCGACATGCCGAGCTGGGCCTCGGCCGGCGCGCCCGCGCTCACCAGGTCGGTCGTGGTGACGGCGCCCGTGGTGGTGGAGAGGGTCCAGGCGGTGCCGCCCTCGGTGACCCCGGCCAGGGTGTCGCCGATCCGGCCCAGGCCCCAGGAGTTGCCGTCCGGGACGGGCACCGCGAAGGCCTCCACGCTGTCCGTGCCGAGCCGGTGGCGCCAGACCGTGCCGTGCTCGGTGGAGGTGAACCAGACGGTGTCGCCGAGGCGTTGGAAGTTGGTGACGCTCTTGGTGCCGGGCACCGCGAAGGACCGCAGCACGGTGTGGGTGGCCGGGTCCAGGAAGGCGACGTGGGCCGGCCTGCCCTCGGTGGAGACGGCGAGCAGGTCGTCGCCGAGGGCGGTGATCTGGCGCACGATGGTGTCGGCGGCGAGTTCGGGCGGGGTGATGTCGGTGACCCGGCCGGTGGCCCGCTCGACCGCGAACAGCGAGGCGAGGGTGGCTCCGCCGCCGCCCGCCAGGTTGCTGCCGACGCCCAGGTAGGCGTGGGTGGCGGTGGCCTCGACGGCCCGGCCCTGGGTGGCGTTCGGCGCGGGCGAGGCGACCTCGGTCAGCGCGCCGGTCCCCGGGTCATAGGCGTACAGGCCGGGACCGGCCGCCCGGCCCTTCTGCCGACCGGTGGCGAACACCGTGCCGTCGGGGGCGACCGCGACGTCCCGGACGTCGGCGCCGGGCACGTTGGCCAGGCCGCGCACGCTGCCGTCGGCCGGGTCGAGGCGGTAGAGGTTGACGGCCTTGGGCGCGTCCGTCACCCCGAGGTACAGCACGCCGCCGTGGGCGGCCGAGCCCTGCACGAAGTTGCCGGTCGGCAGGATCGCGGTGCGGGTGACCCGGCCGGTCGGCAGGTGGTGGCCGACCACCTTGGCCGGGGCCAGGTTGCGCGAGCCGATCCACAGCGTCTCGCCGATCAGGGTGGCGCTCATCAGCGGGAAGTCGGCGTTGCCCGGGCCGAGTCCGGTCACCCGGGGGGTGCCGGACGGTCGGCCGGACGCGGCCGAGGCGGGCGGCGCGCCGACCGCGGCCAGGGCGGTCAGCGCGGTCACGGAGCCGGCCCCGCGCAGGAGTTGGCGGCGGGACGGTCGGGCGGGCGGCGGCGTCATGGTGCTCCTCGGGCGGGGACGGTGGCGGGTTTCAGTGCTGCCCGGCGGCGGCGAGCAGCCGCCGGGTGTACGGGTGCTCGGGCGCGGTGAACAGCCGCTCGGCGGGGGCCTGTTCGACCACCCGGCCGTGCCGCATCACCAGCACCTCGTCACAGAGGTGGCGGACCAGCGCGAGGTCGTGGGAGATGAACACCAGGCCGATGCCGGTGCGGCGGCGCAGGTCGAGCAGCAGGTTGAGGATCTGCGCCTGCACGGAGACGTCCAGCGCGGAGGTCGGCTCGTCCGCCACCAGCACCTCCGGGCCGACGGCGAGTGCCCGGGCGATCGCCACCCGCTGGCGCTGTCCGCCGGACAGCCGGTGCGGCAGCGCGTCCAGCAGCCCGGCCGGGAGACCGACGAGTTCCGTCAGCTCCTCGATGCGCCCGAGCGGCAGCCCGTGGGCGAGCAGCGGCTCGGCGAGCGCCTCGCGGACGGTCATCCGCGGGCTGAGCGAGGCGTACGGGTCCTGGAAGACGAACTGGACCCGGCGGCGCAGCGCGCGCTCCTCGGCCGCGGTGGCGCCGTCCCAGGACCGGCCGCCGACCCGGACGCTGCCGGACCACGGGGGCAGCAGCCCGAGCAGGGCGCGGGCCAGCGTCGACTTGCCGGAGCCGGACTCGCCGATCACCCCGACGGCCCGGCCGGGCGCGGCGCTCAGGCCGACGCCGTCGAGCGCGGGCGCGCCCCGGCGGCCGTAGCGGACGGTGAGGTTCTCGGCGACCAGCACCGGCTCGGCGGCCGCTACCGGCTCAGCGGCATCCGCGGACTCCTCGGGCGCGGCCGGGGCGGCCTCGGCCCGGGTCCCCTCCCCCGCTGCCACCGGCACGTGGCAGGCATAGCCGCGCTCCCCGCCCGGCGCCGGCTCGGTCACCCACCCGGGCGGCTCCTGCGCGCAGCGCTCCACGGCGGCGGCGCACCGCGGGGCGAACGCGCAGCCCGGCAGCGGCTCCCCGGCGGCGGGCGGGCGGCCGCCGATCACGGCGAGCGGCAGCCCGCGCGGGCCGTCCAGCCGGGGCACGGCCGCGAGCAGCCCGGCCGTGTAGCGGTGCCGCGGCGCGGCCGACAGCGGCTTCACCGGCGCGCGCTCGGCGATCCGCCCGGCGTACATGACCTGGACGGTGTCGCAGGTCCGGGCGACCACGCCGAGGTCGTGGGTGATCAGCAGGAGGGCGGTGCCGGTCTCGTCGCGGAGCCGGACGAGCAGGTCGAGGATGTCGGCCTGGGTGGTGGGGTCGAGGGCGGTGGTGGGTTCGTCGGCGATCAGCAGGTCGGGCCGGTTGGCCATCGCCATGGCGATCAGCACGCGCTGGCGCATGCCGCCGGAGAACTCGTGCGGGCGGTCGCGGTAGCGGCGGACCGGCTCGGGGATGCCGACCAGGTCGAGGAGTTCCAGCGCGCGGGCGCGGGCGTCGGCCCGGCTCGCGCCGTGCACCAGGGCGGCCTCGGCGAGCTGGCGGCCGATCGGCATCCGGGGGTTGAGGTAGGCGAGCGGGTCTTGGAAGACCATGCCGATCCGCCGGCCCCGTACGGCGCGCACGGCGGGCTCGGGGAGGGTGAGCAGGTCGGTGCCGTCCAGGCGGACGCTGCCGGCGGTGGTCCGGCAGCCGGGCGGGAGCATCCGGTTGGCGGCCAGCGCGGTGAGCGTCTTGCCGGAGCCCGACTCGCCGACCAGGCCGAGGATCTCGCCGGGGCGGATCGCGAAGTCCACGCCGTGGACCACCCGGTGCGGCCCGGCGGTGACGTGCAGCCCGGACACCTCCAGCAGCGGCCGGGCGGCCGTCGGAGGCGTCGGGGCCGTCGGGGTGTTGGTCGTCGGGGTGTTGGTCGTCGGGGTGTTGGTCGTCGGCGCGGTCACCGCAGCTTCTCCCGGTTGAACGAGTCGGCGAGCAGGGTCAGTCCGAAGACCAGCAGGCCCAGCAGCAGCACCGGCGCGAGGGCGTAACCCGGGTGCAGGAAGAGGTACTTGCTGCCGGTGTTGATCATCGTGCCGAGCGAGGGGGTGGGCGGCTGGATGCCGAAGCCGAGCACGCTCAGGCCGCCCTCGATCTTGGCGGCGTGCGCCATCGCCACGGCCAGCAGCGCGGTGGCGGCGTCGGTGACGTTGGGCAGCACGTAGCGGCGCAGGGTGCGGGCGCGCGGCACGCCGAGCACCTTGGCGGCCACCACGTGGTCGCGGGCGAGCTGGGCGAGCAGGGCGGCCCGGGCCTGGCGGCCGAAGGCGGGCAGCGCGCTGAGCACCACGGTGACCACGACGCTGCCGAGGCCGGGGCGGACGATCAGCGCGATGGCCAGGCCCAGCAGCAGTCCGTGGAAGCCGAGCAGCAGGTCGAACAGCCGTTGGACGGCCTCGCCGAGCAGCCGGTTCAGCCCGCCGAGCAGCCCGAGCAGGGTGCCGAGCACGGCGGCGGCGGGGACGGCCAGCAGGCAGACCAGCAGCTCGATCCGGACCCCGTACAGCGCGCGGGCCAGCAGGTCGCGGCCGACCTCGTCGGTGCCGAGCGGGTGCGACCAGGACGGTCCGGCCAGCGCCTCCCGGCCCTGCTGATAGGCGTCGGCGGGGAGCAGCAGCGGGCCGAGCAGCCCGAGCAGCACCACCAGGGCGACCAGCACCGCCCCGGTCCGGCCGCGCCGCCCGCGCAGCGCGGCGGGCAGCGCGGGCCGGCGCCGGCGCCCCCCGGTGGTGGACGTGGCGGTGGACGTGGCGGTGGTGCTCATCGGGCCTCCCCGGTACCGGCGCGGGCGATCCGCGGGTCGAGCCGGCCGACCAGCAGCTCGGAACCGAGCTGCACGGTGACGGCCACCGCGACCGCGAGCATGATCAGGGTCTGGGCGACGGGGTAGTCCCGCTGGTTGATCGCGTCGAGCAGCAGCTGCCCGAGGCCGTGCCGGGCGAACAGCTGCTCGGCGACGACGGCGCCGCCGAGCAGCTCGCCCAGGTTGAGGCCGAACTCGACGCAGAACGGCGCGAGGCTGTTGGGGACCACGTGCCGCAGCAGGATCCGCCGGGGCGGGGCGCCCTTGGCGATCGCGGTGAGCACGAACTCCTCCTGCCGGGTGCGCCGGATCTCGGTGGCGAGCAGCCGGGCGAGCACCACCGAGCCCGGCAGGGCGAGCGCGACGGCGGGCAGCGCCAGGTACTGCACGGCGAGGTCCGGCGCGGTGAGGAGGTCCTTCTCACCGCCGGCCGGCAACACCCGCAGCAGGACGGCGAAGACGAAGACGAAGAGCACCGCCGTGACGTACACCGGCAGGGCGAGCACGGCGGTGGTGAGCGGGTCGAGGGCACGGGCCAGCCGGCCGCGCCGCTCGGCGGCCAGCGCGGCGCCCAGCAACAGGCCGAGGACGAGCATCAGCAGACCGGCGGCGAGGGCGAGTTGGAGGGTCGATCCGAGGCTCTGGCCGATCATCCGGGTGACCGGTTCGCGGTAGTGGAAGGAGAGGCCGGGGTCTCCGCCGAGCAGGCCGCCCAGCCAGCTGAGGTACTGGGCGGGCAGCGGCCGGTCCACGCCGAGCTGCCGGCTGAGGTGGTCGCGCTGCTCCTGGTCGGCCTCGGCTCCGAGCGCGGCGGAGACCGGGTCGCCGGGGGCCAGGTGGAGCAGCAGGAAGACGGCCACCGAGGCGAGCCAGAGGGTGGCCAGGGCTCCGGCGGCCTTTCTGGTCCAGTACGGCACGGGGTTTCTCCGGGGGTGGGCGGGGCGGCGTACGGGGACGGTCGGGCGGGGAGGTGCGGGCGGGGCGTGCGGGGCGTGAGGGACACCGTCCCCGGGCGGTGGGGGTCGTCCGGGGACGGCGGTCGGCGGTCGGCGGTCGGCGGTCGGCCGTCGGCCGTCGGTCCTGGCGGAGGGCCGGCGGCTCAGGCGTCCCGGCGGGTGTCGGTCAGCCTCAGGTAGCCCAGCGCGCTGGTGGACACGTCCCGCACCGAGGAGGCGAAGGCGTAGGTCTCCCAGGCGTGCGCGAGAGTGATGTGGAAGGACTGCGTGAGCAGGTACTCGGACAGCTCGTGGTTGACGTCGGCCCGGGCCTGCTCGTCGGCGGCCGCGAAGGCGCGCGCCTGGAGGTCGGCGTAGGCCGGGTCGGTCACGTGCGAGGTGTTCCTGCCGACCTGCAGCGGCCCGGAGACGGTGATCCCGCTGAGCGGCGAGACGCTGACCATGCCGTGGTTGGCCACGAACAGGCCCTCCAGGGTGCCCTGCTGGATCTTCGGCTGGATGGCGGCGTTGTCCAGCAGCTGCACGTCGACACCGAACCCGGCCTGCTCCAGGTCGTACTTCACCAGCTCGACGAGCGAGCTGAACACCGGCGAGTTGGCGGCGGTGAGCGGCACCCGCGCGCCCTCCGCGCCGGCCTCGCGCAGCAGCCCGCGCGCCTTCTCCGGGTCGTGCCCGTAGCGGGTGACCTGGTCCGGGGTGACGCCGGGGGTGTTGGACGGCCAGGGCAGGCTGCTCGCCTCGGCGTGGCCGCCGTAGACCTGGGCGACGATCCGCTCGCGGTCCACCGCGTACTGCAGCGCCTGGCGGACCCGGAGGTCGTCGAAGGGCTTGGACGCCACGTTCACGCCGAGGAACGCCTGCTGGTAGGAGGCCTTGGCGGACTGCACGGTGAAGCCGGGGTTGCCCGCCAGCACCTTGAGGTCCCGCCCGGGGACGGCCCCGATCAGGTGGCCCTGCCCGGACTGCAGGGCGGACAGCGCGGCCTGGCTGCTGGTGACCGAGCGGACGGTGATCCGCTCGAAGCGCGGGCGCCCGCTCTGCCAGTACCGCTGGTTGCGGACCAGGTCGAGCTGGTTGCCGCCCTTGAAGGACTGCCAGGAGAACGGGCCGGTGCCGTTGACGGTGTCGCTCGCCCGGCCCTCGGCGTAGGTCCGCGCGTCGACGACCGGGTTGAAGGCGAGCGCGTCGAACAGGTTGCTGGTGGGCTTGGCGAGGGTCAGGGTGACCTCGTTCCGCGCGCTGGCCTTCACATCGGCGAGCCGCTCCAGCAGCGGCTTGACCTGGGAGGACTTGGTGGCACCGACCAGCGAGAAGACGACGTCGTCGGCCTCCAGCGCGCGGCCGTCGTGGAAGGTGACGTCCTCGCGCAGCTTGAGCACCAGCTTCAGCCGGTCGGCGCTCCACTCCCAGGAGGTGGCCAGCCACGGCACCGGCTGGAGGGTCGCCGGGTCGAGGTCGACCAGCCGGTCCAGGACGAGGTTGACGAACGCCGGGGTGTCCGGGCCACGGTGGAGCAGCTGGGTCGGGTCCGGGGCGCTGCCGTACACGATCTGCAGGTCGGGCGCGGACGCCGCGGCGCTGCCGCCGGGGGCGGCGCCCGCGTCCGGGTCGGTGGCCGAGCGGCAGCCCGCCGCCAGCAGGGCCGCTCCGGCGCTCAGGCCGAGAAAGCCTCTTCGGGGCAGGCCTGGGTGACGGGCCGCTTCGCTCATGGTGCTGCTACCTCTTGGTGGTTGGGGGGTTCGGCGGGACCGGGACGGCCTGCTCAGTACTGGGTGACGACCACGCTGTCGCTGTAGAGCACGACGTCGGGTCCGCCGGTCGGGTACGGGATGCCCTTGGCGGGGTTCCAGTTGGCGCGGTAGATCCCGGTCTTGAAGTACGGGGCCTGGTTCTGGTGGTAGTTGTTGAGCCCGCTGTGCGCGCCGACCTGCACACCGTCGCGGTACACGGTGATCGAGCCGGGCGTGCTGTCGGTGGACCAGGTGATGTCGAACGCCCACTGGTTCCAGTGCCCGAACTGGACGGCGCCGAGCGGGACGACCGCCTCGGCGACGGTCGTGGGGCCGGTCAGCCAGTGCACCTTGAGGCGCCAGTTGCCGTCCTTCACGGTGAGCGCGATCGGCGGCTTGGTGTCGCTGCCGTCGGAGAGCGGGTAGCCGTGCCACTGGGCGACGATGGTCTCGGTGGAGGTCTGCACCCAGTCGGCGGGCAGGTAGTCGGCGAGGGCGAAGCGGTAGGCGCCCCAGCCGAGGGCGTTCACGGCCACCTCGGAGCGGTAGGACGCGCCGTCGTTGGGGACGCTGAAGCGGGCGGCGAGGCCGGAGCCGCCGGCGGGCGCCCCGGTGACGGTGATGCTGCCGTTGCCGTCGATGCGCTGGCGGGTCCAGCGGGAGACGCCGCCGGACTCGAAGTCGTCGGCGAACACGGTGCCGGCCGTCGTGGCGGCGGCGGCGTCGGCGGCGGCCGTGACGGTGTCGGCGACGGTCGTGACGGTGTCGGCGGCGGTCGTGACGGTGCCGGCGACGGCCGCCGGGGCGGCGAGGGTTCCGGTCAGCAGGGCGGCGGCCAGCGCGGTGCCGGCGGTGCGGCGCGCGGAGGTGATGAGGGCGGACATGGGGTACTCCTCGATCGGTACGGGTCGGTGGAACGGCGGGCGGTGACCGGGGCGGCCGGCCGACGACGGCGGGCAGGCGTCAGCCGGCCCGTCGACAGGAGGCCGCCGGTCCGCCGGCGCGGCCCACCCAGACCGGGCTCGACCAGGCCCACTGGTCGTTCAGCTGCCGGACCCGTACGTGGTAGAAGTCGCCGTCCCCGCCCGGCCGTTCGTCGACCAGGTCGAGCTCGGCGGTGAGCTCGCGGCCGGGCACCGCCCGGTCGAAGCGGTAGGCGCCCGAGACGAATCCGCCGATGAAGCCGGTGCGCGGCCCCTCCCGCAACTCGCCGACGCTGTAGGAGGTTTCGACGCCGTTGACGAGCGCCGTCAGCCTGGTCCGGTCGTCGCCGGAGACGGCCAGCGAGAAGCCCTGGGTGGCGTCGGTCGCGGTGTTCGGGTTGCCCTCGGTGACGCTCCGCAGCCGCACCTCGCCGGGCCCGGTGCGCCACCAGTCGTGCGGCCGGTAGCCCGCGGGCTCCGCCTCGGCCGGGGCCACCGTCTCCGAGCCGCGCAACCGGGGCTGGACGTCCAGCAGTTCACCGCCCTCGACCCGCAGGACGACGTCCCACTGCACCGCCGTGTCGCGCCGACCCCAGCCGACGGCGAAGCCGAGCGTACCGTCGAAGCCCCCGTCCCCGGCTGCGGCGGCGAGGAGTTCGGGCCGGGAGAGGCGGTGGATCGGCACGCCGTTGCGGACCACCTCGACGTGGTCGAGGGCGTCCCGTCCGCGCACGGTGACCCGGATCCGGCGGCGGTCGGCGGACGGCGCCTCACCGCCCATCGGCACGCCGTTGACCGAGGCGGCGAGCAGGATGCGGTCACCGGTGATCGCGTAGGCGCGGCGCGCCTGGACCGCGTCCCAGACCGCCGGGCGGGTCAGCTCGGGGGCCCACACGGCGAGCCGGCCGTGCCCGTGGCTGCCGGGGAAGGCGCTGTGGTGGTCCGTGGAGCCGATCAGCCCGAACCGGTGGCCGAGCCGGAGCCCGTGCACGGCGGTCCCGGTGGTGTCGCGGGGCCCCATGGTGTGCAGATAGGTGCGCGGCGCCTCGTCGGACTCGGCGCAGCCGTGCATCGACATCACCTCCACCACCGGGGCGAACTCCTCGGTGTACGCGGACCAGTTGATGCCGCGCCGCCCGGTGCCGTACCCGATGTGGTGCGGGAGCGCCCAGGTGCGCACGCCCCGGGCGGCCAGTTCGCGCAGCCGGGTGCGCAGCCCGTCCAGGTCGGCGGCGCGGATGATCTCGCCGCGCGGGCCGTCGAAGTACACGCAGTGGTCGCCGTAGGCGAGGCTGTGCCACTCGAAGGACTGGAAGGTGACGAAGCGGCCGTCCTGGTGGGCGGCGGCGGTGACCTCCTGGACGTGCTCCCAGCGGTCGGCGAGCCGGGCGAAGCCCTCGGTGTGGTAGTCGACCAGGCCGGCCAGCTCGGGGGTGCGCTCGGGCAGGTCGTGCCACCAGCCGTGGCCGGTGACGCTGGCGAAGTCGAGCTGGAGGCGGGCGTTGGCGTAGGCGTCCTCGATCGGGCCGTGGCCGTAGCTGATCCCGCAGTGGTTGTGGAGGTCTCCGACGTAGAGGCCGAGACCGCCGTAGCCGGGTGCGTCGGTGGTGGGGGCTGTCATCGGGATCGGGGCTTCCTCTGTTTGATCGACTCTGAGAAGAAGTTTTTCCCGATCTTGAGAGAAGGGTCAAGACCGGGCCCGGCGGCGTTGTCCGATCGCCACAGGGGGAAACATTCGATTCACAGAATCACTCCATGTGACATGCCGCTTGCTGCGGAGGCCCGGCCCGACGGCCGCACCCGGGAGCCCCTTCGCCACTTTCTATCGATCTGATAGAAAGTGGCGAAGATCCCGCCCCCTGCCCCGTGAGGACGACCCGCCGACCATGCCGATCACCACCCCTCCCACCGCTCCCGACCTCTCCGGCTCCGCCCTGGTCCGCGCCCCCGAACGCCCCGAGCCCGGCTACTGGGCCGGCTGCCCGAGCGTGCGCTACGAGCCCGACCACGACCGCTTCCTGCTCACCTACCGCGAACGCCGCCCGCGCGGTGCGGGCGGCGGCCAGGACCGGGGCTGGCGCTGCGCGGTGGCCGAGAGCCGGGACGGCGTGGAGTTCCGCGACCTCTGGTCGGTGGAGCGCGCCGACCTCGACTCGCCGTCCATGGAACGCTTCGCCCTGCTCCGCCGCGACGGCGGCTACCTGCTCCACCTCAGCTACGTCGACCCGGCCGACCGGCGCTGGCGGATCGACGCCCTGCGTGCCGACACGCCCGAGGCCTTCGACCTCGCCACCCGCACCCCGGTCCTCACCGCCGCCGACACCGGCACCGAGGGGGTCAAGGACCCCTATCTGCTCGAACACGACGGCGGGGTCCGGCTGTTCGCCACCGTCTCGCGCGCCCGCACCTTCACCGCCGAGGAGCGGGCCCGCGCCCACGCCGCCGCCGACATCCACACCACCGGCCTCACCGTCCAGCCCACCGCGCTCGCCGACTCCGCCGACGGCCTGCGGTTCACCGCCCCGCCCGGCCGCGCCGCCGAGGTCCTCGACGTCGGCCCGGACACCGCCTGGGACGCCTACGAGTCCCGGATCACCGCCGTCCTGCCCGACGGCTCCGGCGGCTGGCTCGCGCTCTACGACGGCTCGGCCGACGCGGCCGGCAACTACGAGGAGCGCTGCGGGCTGGCCGCCTCCGACGACCTGAAGCAGTGGCGGCGCCTGACCCCGGACGGCCCGTGGCTGGACGTCCGCTACGCCGACGTGGTCGCGGCCCGGGGCCGCTGGTACCTGTACTACGAGCAGACCCGCCCGGACGGCGCGCACGAACTGCGGGTCGCCGTCCTCGACGAGTTCGCCGGCCTGCGCCCGTAGGGCGTGCCCGACCGCCCCCGGGGCCCGGCGCGGCTTTCCCGCCGGGCCCCGCTGCGCCGCGCCTCTCCGCTCCGGAACGCTCCCCGGCTCACTCCGCCCGGGCCGCGGCCACCACCTCGGCCATGGTCGCCAGGAAGCGCCGGGCCACCGCGAGTTCCGCGTCCCCGAACGCCTCCATCGCGGCCACCAGATCGGCGATCAGCCCGCCGAAGAAGCCCTCGCCGAGCTCGATCGCCCGCTCCTCCACCAGCAGCCGCACCTTGCGGCGGTCCTCCGGATCGCGCTCGCGCCGGATCAGCCCGAGCCGCTCCAGCCGGTCGACCAGCCCGGTCGTCCCCGCCGAGTTCAGCCCCAGCGCCCCACCGAGCCGCCCCGGCGTGACCACCGTCCCGGCCCGCGCGGCGTCCAGCAGATGGATCAGCGCCCGCAGATCGGTCGGGTGCAGGCCGTTCCGCGCGGCGAACTCGGCGCCGAACAGGTCGAGTTCCACGGTCAGCCCGCGCAGCAGATGCACCAGCTGCATCGGCGTCCGCTCCGGCTCCACCTCAGCTCCTTCCCTCGGGGGTCCCCTGGACGTATTCTCTCGCTGAGCGAGATACATGCTCACCGAGCGAGTACGTCGATCCCTGGGGGAAGACTATGTCCGCGCGCCCTGCCACCGACCCCGCCCCCTCCCCCGCCGCCACCGCCCTCGGCGCCTTCCTCGCCGCCTACGACGAAGCCCTCGCCCGCTGGCCCCTCCCCGTCGAGGCGCTGACCGTCCCCACCCCGTACGGCGCCACCCGGGTCAACGCCTGCGGCCCGCGCGACGGCCGCCCCCTCGTACTGCTGCCCGGCGGCGGCGCCACCGCCACCTGCTGGTCCGCCAACGCCGCCGCCCTCGCCGGGGCCGGCCACCGGGTGCTCGCCGTCGACCTCCTCGGCGACCCGGGCCGCAGCACCCTCGACCGCCCCCGCCTCGGCGGCGTCCCCGAGCTGCTCGGCTGGCTCGACGCCGTCCTCGACGGTCTGGAGGTGCCCGCCGCCGACCTGGCCGGCCACTCGTACGGCGGGTGGACCGCCCTGCGGTACGCCCTGTACGCCCCCGCCAGGATCCGGCGGCTCGCACTGCTCGACCCGACGGGGTGCTTCACCGGCTTCCGGGCCCGCTACCTGCTGCGTGCGCTGCCGCTCCTGCTGCCGCCGCGCACCGCCGCCAAGGCCCGCTCCTACCTCGACTGGGAGAGCCGCGGCGGCGCCGGTCCCGACCCCGCCTGGCGCGAGCTCTACGCCCTCGGCCTCGCGGGCTTCCCCGCCGCCCGCCCGGTCACCGGCCCCCGCCCGAGCGCCGCCGAACTGGGCGCCCTCACCGCCCCCGTCCTCGTCCTGCTCGCCGGCCTCAGCCGCACCCACGACGCCCGCACCGTGGCCGCCCTCGCCCGCCGGGCGCTGCCGCACGCCGCGGTCACCGTCCTGCCCGACGTCTCCCACCACACCCTGCTGACGGCCCGCCCCGACGAGGTGAACCGCCACCTCACCGCCTTCCTGGCCCCCGACCCCGCTGACGGCGGATGAGATCGTGTCGGACATGAACGAGACGCAACGACCCGTCCACGACGAGCCCGACCTGCTCGGCGCGATGGAGCGGAACCTCGCCGAACACGCCTGCCACCTGCACCGCCACCTGAAGCACGCGACCGTCGCCGAGACCGCCGATCTCCTGATCGCCGACAGCGGACTCGACGACGACACCTTCAACATCGTCGCGGCCGCGCGCTTCACCGACGACACCGCTCCCGGCCGGGTGGCGGCGACGGTCCGGACACTGACCGCCACTGGCCGGCCCTTCTCCTGGTGGGTCGGCCCCGCCACCACGCCCCCGGGCATCGCCGGGTACCTCACCGGCGCCGGACTCGACGCGTCCGAGACCGAGACCGGCATGTGGAAGGACCTGCGCACCGCCCCGCCGGAGCCGTCCGCCGACGGCCTGGACATCCGTCCCGTGACGACTCCCGGACAGCTCGCCGACTACGCGACGGTCCTGGCCGCGAACTGGGACCCGCCGGCCGCCACGGTCCGCCGGTTCTTCTCCGACGCGGCCGAGTGGGCCCTGGACCCCGCCTGCCCCGCGCGCTACCTCGTCGGCTACGCGGACGGACGACCGGTCTGCTCGGCCGAGGTCTTCCTCTTCGCCGGTGTCGCCGGGATCTACAACATCGCGACCCTCGCTTCCGACCGCCGCCGCGGCTACGGCGGAGCCATCACCCTGGCCACCCTGCGCACGGCCCACGACGCGGGCTACCGCACCGCCGTTCTGCAGGCCTCCCCGGACGGCGAACCCGTGTACCGCCGCCTCGGGTTCCAGGCCTGCGGCCGGTTCACCGAGTACGCGGCCAGGGGCTGAGGGCCTGCACGGGCCCATCGGCTCCTGCCGCGCGCGGGTACGCCGAATGGCTTCCCACTCGCCCGGGGAAGGCCCGGGACAGCCTCGACCGGCTCCGGCGACGGCGGTGCGGAAGGCCGGCCGACGGCCGCACCGGCGGCCGGGCCGGAGGAGGCCGAACGGCAGGCCTCGTCCGGCCCGCGGGGCGGGCACCGATCGACGCCGGATCGGCCGGCCGGTCAGCCCCCGGCCGCGGCGGGCTCCTGCCGGTGGCTCGCCAGGTGGCCCCGGAACGTGAAGCCGTCCACGGCGGCGGCCTCGGGGCTCAACGCGACGCCGCTCTCCAGGAGCTGTCGGGCCGCCAGGTGGTCGACGGGCCGGTTGACCGACTCGACCGCCTGGAGTTCGCCGGCCCGGAACAGCAGCACCGAGAAGGCGTCCGGGCCTTCTGCCCCGACGCCCGACGCCGGTCACCGGTCGCCGGTCAGCGGCCGGCCAAGCCGCCGATCAGCGCCGCCAGCGCGGTCTCCAGGTCCCCGCAGCTCTCGCCCACTCCCACAAAACCCACCTCCGCCAGCACCCGCCCCAGCGCGGGCAGTCGCTCGCGGTCCGCGGCTTCGATGACGGCGCGGCGCTGGCTCGGCTCGCGGGGAGGGCTGACGGGGTGTTCGGAGAGCAGTTCGCCGAGGACCAGCTGCCAGCAGGCGCGGAACGCGCTCAGCGCCCGCCCGGGCGGAAGTCCGGCGGCCATCAGGTCGGCGAGGCAGGCGTCGTTGAACGCCAGCGCGTTCCGGGCGACCAGCTCGCCCCGGATCAGCACGTGCAGCACCCAGGCGTGGCCGACCATGTAGTCGTGGGCGCCGACCAGGCGCCGCAGCAACCGCTCCTGCGGCCCGGTGCCGGGCACGTCGACCGGGATGCCCTCGGCGATCTGCTCCAGGACGGCGATCAGCAGCGCTTCGCGGTCGGTGACGTGCCGGTACAGCGATGCGGGCGCCGTTCCGAGTTCGGTGGCGACGGCCCGCATGGTGAGCGTGTCGATGCCGTCGCGCTCGATCACCCGGCGCCCGGCGGCGACCACCCCCGCTGTGGTCAGCCCCGGGCGCGGCCGCTTGCGACCGTACCTGCCGCGCTCGGCGCCGTCCGGCCCGCCCGGGGCCGACCCGTCCGTGGTCGGCGGCCGGGCGTCCGGCTCGCCCGTCTCGTGGTCGCCGACACCCGGTCGGCTGCTCCGTTCTGACACCCCGCCATCCTGCCATGCCTGCGCCAACCCGCTTCCGACCTGGACGCTTGCACCTCTCACCAGGTAAGGCTTACCTTACGCGAACAACGTTCGCATTGGAGGTCGCCATGCCCGGCACCGCTCCGTCCCGCCGCACCACCCCACCTGCCACGGCCCCACCCGCCGCCGGCCCACCGGCCGCCGCCCCGTCCGGTGGCCACGAGCGCCTCACCACCCGGCCCGGCCTGGTCCTGGCCACGGTCTCCGTCTGCCAGCTGATGGTCACGCTCGACGCCAGCATCGTGAACATCGCGCTCCCCGCCATGGGCGGGTCCCTCGGCTTCGCCGACAGCTCGCTGCCGTGGGTGGTCAACGCCTACGCGCTCGCCTTCGGCGGGCTGCTGCTGCTCGGCGGCCGGATCGCCGACCTCGTCGGACACCGCCGCGCGGTGCTCTCCGGCCTGGTGCTGTTCGGACTCGCCTCGGTGGTCGGCGGGTTCGCGCAGACCCCCGCCCAGCTGGTCGCGGCCCGGGCCGGCCAGGGCGTGGCGGCCGCCGTGCTCGCCCCGATCGGGCTGACGCTGATCATGGTGACCTTCGCCGAGGGGGCCGCCCGGGCCCGGGCCGTCGGCATCTGGTCGATGGTGACGGCGGGCGGCAGCGCGCTGGGCGTCCTGCTCGGCGGTGTGCTGACGGACCTGCTCGACTGGCGCTGGGTGTTCTTCGTCAACGCGCCGATCGTGCTCCTCGGCCTCGCCCTGGCGGTCCGTTCGGTGGCCGCCGTGCGCCCGTCGCCCACCGGCCGCCCCGATGTGCTCGGCGCCGTGCTCGGCACCGGTGCGACGACCGTCCTGGTCCTCGGCCTGATGGAGACCGAGCGCCACCCGTGGGGTTCGGGCCGGACGCTCGGAACGCTCGGCGCCGCCGTCCTGCTCGGGATCCTCTTCCTGCTCTGGGAGACCCGGTTCGCCAGTGCGCCGATCGTCCGGCCGGGCCTGCTGCGCGGCCGGACGGCCTGGGTGTCGAGCCTGCTCGTGACGCTGCTCGGCGCTGGCATGCTGGCCGGCTTCTACTTCTGCTCGCTGTTCCTGCAGAACGTGCTGGGCTACGGGCCGCTGGCGGCCGGCGCCGCGTTCCTTCCGTTCTGCGCCGGAACGGCGGCGGGCAGCATGCTCGCGGGCCGCCTCACCGCCCGCTACGGCGGCCGGGCCACGCTCACCGGCGCGCTGCTGCTCACCGCGCTCGGGATGCTCTGGTTCGGCGCGCTCGACCTGGACTCCGACTACCTGACCGGCTTCGCCGGACCGTCGATCGTGACCAGCCTGGGCGTCGGCATCTGCATGGTCGCCAACACCGCGATGGGCACCTCGGGCGTCGACCCGCGCGAGGCCGGGCTGGTCAGCGGACTGCTCAACGCCGCCCGCCAGTGCGGCGGCAGCATCGGGCTCGCCGTCCTGTCGACCGTCGCGGTCGCCGCCACCCGCCGGGCCGCCGCGGACGGGGACGCCGCGCGGGCCGCCCTCGCCGCCGGCTACGACCGGGCCTTCGTGGTCACCGCCGGGGTGCTCCTCGTGGCCACCCTGCTGGCGCTGCTCTTCGCCCCGTCCCGCCGCTCGGCCGACCGGACGGCGGCCGCGACCGGGGCCGGGGCCGGGGCGGCGACCGCAACCGGGACGGCGAGCGCGGCAAAGCCGTCCCGTCAGTAGATCAGATAACCCGGCCGGTGCCCCTCGTCCTCGATCTCGCCGTCGGCCTGCGCCTTCAGCTTGCGGGACAGCGCCTCCAGGGCGCGCGAGGCCGCGACCTCCTCGCCGATCCTGGCGAGCGGCCGGTCGTCCACGCTCCGGGTCGACTCCCCGTGCGCGGTGAGGCCCGGGGCCCGGGCACCGGTCAGCCTCGCCTGGCATCCGGTGTGGACACCGTCCTCCTCGAAGCTCAGCTCCACATCCCACTGGTTGTGCATGCCACACCTCCTGGCGCCGGTCCCCCGTCGCGCCTGATCGGGCCGGTACGGGCGGTGCTCCCGGGACGGCCGCTCACACCAGCGTGCGCCCCCCGGTGCGGCGGCGGCAACCGGGCACCGGGCCGGGCCGCCCGGCCTCGCACATCCGCCGCGACCCGCCGGACGGCGCCGCTCCACGGGTCGGCGCCCCACCCCGGCGGTAGGCTGGCCCCAACGCGCCGATGCCGCGGGACACCCCGTGCCGGATCGCCGGGCCGCGCGGGCGGACCCGCCCGGGCAGCCGCTCCGGAGACCGGCGGCGGTGCGGTGCGGTCAACAACCCTCGGGTGGTCCCTCCGTGGCGGTCTTCGTCCTGGCTCTGAGCGCCGCCTGCTTCCTGGGCCTCGGATTCGTCCTCCAGCAGCACGCGGCGCAGCAGGCTCCGCGCGCCGATCTGCTGCACTGGCGGCTGCTGCTGGACCTGCTGCGGATGCCGCAGTGGCTGCTCGGCACCGGCTTCATGATCACCGGGCTGATCCTCTCCGCGCTCGCCCTCAACAAGGGCGAGGTCTCGCTGGTCGAGCCGCTGCTCGCCACCAACCTCATCTTCGCGATGGCGCTCGCCCGGGTGCTGACCCGCCAGACGCTCGGCCGCTCGGGCTGGGCCGGGGTGCTGCTGCTCGCGCTCGGCGTGACGGCGTTCATCGTGGCCGGCCGGCCCACCGGCGGCGGGCCCCCGGCCGGCGAGCTGCGGCACTGGCTGGTGGTCGGCACGGTGGTCGGGCTGACGCTGCTGCTGATCTCCACGGCCCGCCGGCTGCCGCTGTTCGAGGAGGCGACCGTGCTCGCCCTGGCGGCCGGCCTGCTCTACGGACTCCAGGACGCGCTCACCCGCACCACCACCCAGCGACTCGACCACCAGGGTCTGGAGGCCGTGCTGCGCAGCTGGCAGCCGTACGCGGTGGTGGCGGCCGGGGTGGTGGGACTGCTGCTGGTCCAGAGCGCCTTCGAGGCCGCACCGCTGCGGATGTCCCTGCCCGCGCTGACGGCCGCCCAGCCGATCAGCGGGATCTTCTGCGCGGTGGGCTTCCTCGGCGACCGCCTCCGGGTCACCCCCGGCGCCCTGGTCTGGCAGGCGGCCGGGCTGGCGGCCATCGTCGTCGGCGTGGTGGTGATCGGCCGCCACCCGGCGCTGCCCGGCACCGTCGGCGACACCCTGGAGTCCGCCGGCGAGGCCCCGGGCGACACGGGCGACGACGTCGCCGGGGGCACGACCGACAGCGCGGACGACGCCCCGCGGACCGACCCGCGCGTCGACCCGCCCGCCGACCCGCCGACCGACCCCGACTGACCCGCCGCAGGAGCCCCCATGTGCTGGAGTGCCCGGGCGGACCTCGTCGTCGGCGGCGCGGTGACGGCCGTCGGCGTGCTCGGCCTGGTCCGCGCCCACCGGGCGGGCCGACCGGAGCGCCTGCCGCTGGCCGCGCTCCCGCTCGTGCTCGGCGCGCACCAGCTGATCGAGGCCGCGGTGTGGCTCGGGGCCGACGGCGACCTGCCCGCCGCCCCGGCCGGCTGGGCCCGCACCGCCTGGGCGGTGATCGCCCTGCCGCTGCTCCCCCTCCTGGTACCGCTCGGCGTGCGCTGCGCGGCCCTCGACGCAAGCCGGTCCAGGCGGCGGGTGCTCACGGCCCTGGTCCTCCTCGGCCTCCTGGTGGCCGTGCCGCTGGCCCACGCCGTCGCGACCCACCCGGTCGGCGTCACCGCCCACGCCCACACCCTGGAGTACCGCATCGGTGTGCCCCACCCCGCCCTCCTACTGGCCGGTTACCTCCTCGCCACCGTCGGCGCGCCGCTCGTCAGCGGCGACCGTCTGCTGCGCCGCCTCGGCCTGCTCACCGGCGTCGGCGCGGTGGTCTGCGCCCTCCTCTGGCGGCTGGCCTTCATCTCCACCTGGTGCGCCCTCGCCGCGCTGGCCTCCGTCCTCCTCCTCCGCTGGACCTCCTCCCCCGCTCCCGCCCACCCCCACCGGCCGCCGCCGCGGCCCGTCTAACGGCCGGCGGCCGCGGGGGTGAGGACCAGGTCGTGGACCAGGAAGTGGAGTTCCATGTCGTCGGTCGAATCCGCCCACAGCCCCTCGGCGTCGAGCACGGCTGCCGCGACCGTCCGGGCCTCGGCCACGAGTTCCGGGTGGTGGGCGAAGCCCGGCCACGGCAGGACGGGGTGGCCGTGCTCCTCGCCGAACCGCCGGACCCGCTCGATGTCGCCCAGGACGGCGGCCGGCAGTGCGTCGTTCGCCCAGGACCACAGCCACGACCGCTGGGCGCGGCTGACGCTGCCGATCATCGTGAGTCGGCCGGTGAGGAACACTTCTCCGCCGCGCGACCAGGTGATCCGGGCGTCGTCCATCGACCACTCGTACTGCACGTCACCCGACAGTCCGAAGCGTTCGACCATGAGGGCCTGCCGCGCGCGGGCCCGTTCGCGGGCCGCGCGCACGACCTCCTCCCAGCCGGAGTGGTCATGCGTCGAGCGGTCGTCCACTGCGCCTCCTCGCCAAGAACCGTCGGCGGGATCCTTTCATCCGGCTCCTCGATGCAGGGGCTGCCGGGCCGTCCGCTCCCTCCCCCGCTCACCACCGCCTCCTTCACTCCGTCGTCGACGCTCCCACCGGCAGGTGTGCCTGGTCGGGAGCCGTCCTCTCCGGTTCGCTGCTCGCGGCGGCGGCCGCCTTGGCGTGGCCGCGTTCACGGTCCATCTGCCGCCACTCCGGTCGCAGGCCGGACAGCACCGTGGTGACGAGGTACAGACCGCCGCACGTGAGCAGCACCGGTATCAGCCCCGACAGCGACACCGCGACGCCGGCCAGCAGGCCGCCCAGCGGGATGCCGGCCCAGGCGAGCGAGTCGCCCAGGGCGTTGACCCGGCCCAGCAGGTGGCGCGGTACCCGCTCGAAGAGCACGGCGCCGAGGATCGGGTTGAGGAATCCGGAACCGAAGCCGCTGAGCGCGAACACGGTGACCACCACGCTCATCGGCGCGTCCAGCGCCAGGACGACGAACCTCGGGGCGCCGCCGAGCAGGAAGCCCGCGAAGAAGACCGTACGGCGCGGAAGCCGGTGGGCGACCGCCGCCGCGATCAGACTGCCGGCCACCGCCGCGATCCCCCAGACCGTCCCGGTCAGGCCGATCGCGGCCGGGCCGCCGCCCGACTCCCGGGCCCAGACCGGGACCAGCACGGTGATGAACGCCGCGTCCAGGAGGTTGGTCACCGCGATCATCACGATGATCGTCAGCAGCAGGGGTTCACGGCGGAGGAACGCGAAGCCCTCCCGGAACAGCTGCCAGTAGCCGGCGGGCCCGCCCTCGTCCTCGGCGGCGGTCGGGGGCGCGGCGGCGGCCCGGCCCGTTCCGCGCGGCAGGGCGACGGCGATGACCAACGAGCCGAGCGCGAAGGCGATCGCGTTGACCGTCAGACCGGCCATCGGACCGAGCAGGGCGACCAGTCCGCCGCCGACCGCCGGGCCGACCGTGGTCGCCAGCCGCTCCGTCACACCGGCCAGTCCGGTGGCCCGTTCCAGCGGGACCCGGCCCCGGTCGGCCGCCTCGGGGACCATGACCTCCTTGGCGAGGTCCCCCGGGCCGCGCGCCCCGCCGATCACCGCGACCATCACCAGCAGCAGCCAGAACGGCAGCAGCCCCAGCGCGTGCAGCAGCGGCACCAGGCCGGCCGCGACGGCGCTCACCGCGTCCGTGCTCCAGGAGACGACCCGCGGCCCGAGCCGGTCGATCACCGGACCGGTGAACGCCTTCACCAGCACGTAGGGGGCCAGTTCGACGAAGGCGACCACGCCGGTCATCGTGGCGCTGCCGGTGGTGGCGAGCACGAACCACGGCAGGGCGATCGCCGACACCCGGGTACCGGTCAGCGAGATGGCCATCGCCGCCAGCACGCCGGCCATCGGCCGCAGGCTGCGCGGCGGCGCGGCCGGTGCGGTGGCCGTGGCCCGCGCGGTCATGACCGCGCCTCGGGCTCGTCGGCGGCCGCGCCGCCCTGCGGCTCGGGCAGCACCTGGACCACCACGGCCACCCGGTCCGTCCCCTCCGGGACGGGTTCCCCCGGGGCGATCCGGCGGTAGCGGGCTATCACCGCCGAGAGGTCCCCGGCCAGCGCCCTGGCCTCCTCCGGGGTCAGCTGGAGCACCATGTCGCTGAGGTCCAGCGCGTGCCGCCACTCGACCGGCATCGTCTCGTACGCGTTGAGCGCCGTCTGCGCGGTCAGGGTGTGAGCGGCCACGATCGAGCGCAGGTAGCCGAGCGCCGCCTCCGGCTCCTGTTCCGAGAGGTCGCTGTCCGTCCACCACGTCACCTGGTGGACGGCCTTCCACCAGCGGTCGCGGGCGTTGCCGCGCCCGGTGTCCTCGGCCACGAAGCCCGCGGCGGCCAGCTGGCGGAGGTGGTAGCTGGTCGCGCCGGAGTTCAGCCCCAGCTGCTCGGCCAGCCTGGTCGCCGTGGACGGCCCGTTCTTGCGGAGCAGCCCGATCAGTTGCACGCGAACGGGGTGGGCCAGGGCCCGCAGGCCCTTGGCGTCGATCACGACATCGGTCTGCGGGTCCGGACTGTGCGGCCACCTGCGGTCATCGGTCATGGCAGCACGATAGAACCGCAAAGAACTCTTCGCAAAGGGTTTTTGCGAAGAACTCTTTGCGGATTCGAACAGGCCCGGCTCTCCCGCACCCGGGCGGAGCACCCGGGCGGAGCACCCGGGCGGAGCACCCCGGCGGAGCGGCCCGGCGCCGCACCCGGGCTGCGCCGGGCCCCGCCGGGCGCCCCCGTCAGTCCCGCGCGACGGTCAGCGCCACCACCACCGTGAGCCCGCCGCCCGGCGTCTGCTCCACCGACAGCCGGCCCCCGGCCGCCCGCACCAGACCCGACAGCGACGGCCCGACCCGTCCGCCCCCGCCGCCTCCGCTTCCGCCCTCCGACCCGCCCGTCCCGGCGTCGCCCGTCCCGGCACCGGACACCGCGGCGCCGGCCACCCCGCCGAGCAGCCACTGCCGCGCCTCCGGCTGCTCCGACGCACCCCGGTCCACCACCCGGAGCTCGACCCGGGCCGGCTCCACCGCCCAGGGCTCCGGCCCGCCGAAGACATCGGCGAGGTCCGCCCCGCCCGCGCCGTCCCACCCGCCCGCACCGCCCCGACCGCCGAACCGTCCGCCGCCCCGACCGCCGAACCGTCCGCCGCCCCGACCGCCGAACCGTCCGTCCGGCCCCGGCAGCGGATCGGCCCGGACCAGCACCCGGGCGCCCGACGGACTGCGCCGGATCGCGTGGTCCACCAGCGCGGCCAGCGCAGCCTCCAGTCGCACCGAGTCCGCGACCACCACCGGCAGCCCCACCGGCACCCGCACGGTCACCGCCGACGCCCGGCCACCGCCCCGCAGCACCCGCGCCACCAGCTCGGCCGGCTGCACGTGCCGCGCGTCCGGCACGCAGCCGCCGGCCCGGTCCGTCCAGCGCAGCCGCTCCAGCTCCGGCCGTGACAACGGCTGCGGCCCGGCCATGCCGCCGGCCCCGGCCCGCCCCTGCCGACGGGCGCCCGCCGCTCCGGCCCCGCCGCCGAGCACCCCCGCGCGCCCGCCCGGTTCCTGCCGCCCGCCCCCGCCGACGCCCTTGACCAGCCGCGCGCCCGCCGACGCCCCGGACCGTCCGAGCGGGCCGAGCCCGCCCAGCGCCCGGGCCCCCGACGCGACGTAGCCCCAGAGCTTCCCGCCTGCCATCGTCCTGCCCCTCGTCCCGCGCGAACCGGACCCGCCGCCTCCACGACGGCCCGGTGCGGGCCGCTTTCCCCGGCCCTGCGCCAAGCCTGCGCCCCCGCCGCCCGGGTGACAATCCGGCCCTCGGGCCCCGGGAGGCACTGCCACCCCTCCGACCAGCGGGGCCACCACCCGTCGACCGGCGGGAGCACCGCACCGGCGCGCGGCGCCCGCCGTGCGCCCCCCACACCCACCCTGCACCCACCTCGCACCCGGCCTGCCCGGCACCCCTCCCCTCCTCCCGCGCGGCCGCCGTCCCGCCCCCGACGCCCGGGCCGGACCCGGGCCGCGACCCTAGACTGGCCCCATGGCCCGGCTCAACGACAAGGTCAGGGAGCTGCTCCAGGAGTACGCCGACCTGATCTCGATCACCGGTGGCGACGCCTTCCGTGCCCGCGCCTACGAGAAGGCCGCCCGGGCGGTCGGCGGCCATCCCGAGGACATCGACGGCCTAGATGCCAAGGGCCTCCAGCAGATCCCCGGCGTCGGGAAGTCCACCGCCGAGAAGATCGCCGAGTACCTCGCCGACGGACGGATCGAGGCGCTGGAGACGCTCCGGGCCGCGATCCCGGCCGGGGTCCGCGCCATGGTGTCCGTACCCGGCGTCGGTCCGAAGCGCGCCCTCGCCCTCTACCGCGACCTCGGCATCGCCTCCGTCGACGAGCTCGCCGAGGCGATCCGGGCCGACCGGCTGAGCGAGGTCCCGGGCCTGGGCGAGCGCAGCGGCGAGAAGATCCTGCACGGCATCGAGCTGATGCGGCAGTCCGGCGGCCGGACCCTGCTGGACGCCGCCACCGCGCTGGCCGACCAGCTCGTCGCGGCGCTGAGCGCCGTCCCGGGCTGCACCCGGTGCGCGTACGCGGGCTCGCTGCGCCGGATGCGCGAGACGGTCGGCGACATCGACGTGCTGGCCACCGCCGAGGACTCGGCCCCGCTGATGGCCGCGCTCACCGGGCTCCCCTTCGTGGCCGAGGTGATCGGCACCGGGCCGACCAAGACCTCGGTGCGCACCACGGAGGGCGTCCAGGTGGACCTGCGGGTGGTCCCCGAGGAGGACTGGGGCGCGGCGCTGGTCTACTTCACCGGCTCCAAGGCGCACAACATCAGGCTCCGGACGATGGCGGTCCGGGCCGGGCTGAAGCTCTCCGAGTACGGGCTGTTCGAGGCCGAGGGCGGCGAGAAGATCGTCTCGGCGAGCGAGGACGAGGTGTACGCGGCGCTCGGCCTGCCGTGGATCGCGCCGCCGCTGCGCGAGGACCGGGGGGAGATCGAGGCCGCGCTGCGCGGCGAGCTGCCGGAGCTGGTGACCGAGGCGGACCTCCGCGGCGACCTGCACACCCACACCGACCTGACCGACGGGCTGGCCACCCTGGAGGAGATGATCGACACCGCGGCCGCCCGCGGCTACGCGTACTTCGCGGTCACCGACCACGCCCCCGACCTGGTGATGCAGCGGATGACCGACGAGAAGATGCTCGCCCAGCGCGAGCGGCTGCGCGAACTGGCCGGGCGCCACCGCCGGATGCGGCTGCTGCACGGCACCGAGCTGAACATCGGGCCGGACGGCACCGTGGACTGGTCGGCCGAGTTCCTGGCCGGGTTCGACGTCTGCGTGGCGTCCGTCCACTCGCACTTCGGCGCGGACCGGGACGCCCAGACCCGCCGGCTGATCCGGGCCTGCGAGAACCCGCACGTCCACGTCATCGGTCACCTCACCACCCGGCGGATCGGCCGGCGCGGACCGATCGACGTCGACCTGGACGCCGTCTTCGCGGCCGCCGCCCGGACCGGCACCGCGATCGAGATCAACAGCTCGCCCCAGCGCCTCGACCTGCGGGACGAGGACGTGCTGCGGGCCAAGCGCCACGGCGTGAGGTTCTCGATCGACAGCGACGCGCACGCGACCCCGCACCTGGCCTACCCCCGGTACGGGATCGGCACCGCGCAGCGCGCCTGGCTGACCGCCGAGGACGTGATCAACACCTGGCCGTGGCAGCGTCTGAAGCGGTTCCTGCGCAAGGACGCGCTGCGCGACTGAGCCGCCCGGGACGGCAACTGTCCGAATTCAGTGGATTTGTTGGATATTTTCCTGAAACCCTCTGGTGCATCCGCCGCGCCGGGCGCATGATGGTGGTGGACCTGCGGGGTCGCAGAGGAAGTTCGACCGCAGGAGGCAGTGGCGACAGATCGAGACGGATCTAAGGTCTGCCGCTGGTACCTCGGTCGACGATCGAACCATTAGGCCGGAGGACTCACAATCCGGAGGCCACCTCCACCTCGCAGGTTCCGCACGCCGTACGGCCCGCGTCACCGCACGGGCGGCACCGCGTACCCCATCTCCCAGGCATGCACCGCGATGCCGACGCGGTTCTGCACGCCGAGCTTGCGCTGGATGCTCGCCACATGGGTCTTCACCGTGCCGGGGGAGATGAACAGCTCGGCGGCGATGTCCGCGTTGGTCCGCCCGGCCGCGACCTGGCCGGCGATCTCCACCTCGCGTTCGGTCAGCGGCGCGGCCGGGGCGGAGCGGCGGTCCACCCGCCGGGGCGCGGTCACGTGCTGCAGCAGCCGCACGGTGACCGACGGGCTGATCAGGCTCTCCCCGCCCGCCGCCGCCCGGACCGCCTCGGCCAGCAGCGCCGGCCCGGACCGCTTCAGCAGGAAGCCCGAAGCCCCGTGCCGCAGCGCCGGATAGACGTACTCGTCGAGGTCGAAGGTGGTCAGCACGACCACCCGGACCGGCGTCGCCGCCCCCGGAGCGGCCAGCCGCCTGGTCAGCTCCAGCCCGTCCATCCGGGGCATCCGGATGTCCACCAGCGCGACGTCCGGGCGCAGTTCCGCCGCGAGTTCGAGCGCGGCGACCCCGTCCGCCGCCTCGCCGACCACGGTGATGTCGGGCTGGGCGTCCAGGATCCGCCGCACGCTCCGGCGCACGGCCTCCTGGTCGTCGGCGATCAGGGTGCGAATGGGCTCCGGGTTCGGACTCGTCACGCACGGCAGTCTCGCACGACACCCCGCGGCGGCCGGACTCAGGCCGCCCCGGTTCCCTTGAGGTCGGTCGCCCGGCCGTCGCGCTGCACGGCCATGTGCGTCGGCACCTCGACCCGGAACCGCGCGTCGCAGTTGGCGAAGCCGGAGCAGCTCGCCTCCAGGGTGAGGGTGTCCCCCTCCAGCGTCCAGCCGGTCCGCTCCCTGCCGATCCCGTCCGCCTTGAACCAGCGGGTCACCTTGACGTCCTGACGGTCCGCCGCCACGAGGTCGGCCGGGACGTGGTGCCGCGCCACGACGTTCAGCGTGCTGCCGCGGTAGCCGAAGACCGTCGACTCGGGCTTCGCGTCCGCCGCCTTGGCACAGCCGGTGACAGCGGCCAGCAGGAGGGCAGCGGCCGCGGCGGCGCCCGCGGCGGGCACCCGGCCGGCGAACCGCCTCCGGGCCGTCGGGGCGGGCTCGTTGCGGAGGTTCGGAACAGCGGGTACGGCGGCCATGGCGGCTCCCCCTTCGACGGGCGTCTCGGTCACGGCTACGAGCATCGCCTCCCGGCGCACCGCCGCCATCTGCCGATCGGCAGATCTTCGGCGGGCGATTTCCGCCCCCGCCCCCGCCCCTGCCCCTGCCCCTGCCCCTGCCGATCGGCCTACCGGACGGGCAGTTCACAGCCGGTCCGCCAACCCGCCGGGCGCAGCGGGCCCGCCTCCAGCGTGCCGCCGTGCGCGGCGAGCCGTTCGGCGAGCGCCACCAGCCCGGTGCCGCCGCTGCCCGGCCGGCGCCGGAGCAGCCCCCTGACACCGGATCCGCCCGCGCCGTCGTCGCTCACCGAGACGACCACGGCGGCCACTCCGCCGCCCGCCGGCGGCTCCGCCCGCGCCGACGCCCGCGCCGACGCCCGGGCGGTCCGGGCGGTCGCCCGCACCTCCACCCGCACGACCGCCTCGGCGGCCCCCGGCGCGTGCCGCCGCACATTGGTGAGCGCCTCCAGCACCGCCGCGTACGCCGCGGCCTCCGCCTCCCCGGTGAGCAGGCCCGCGGCCTCCGGCGCCGCCTCCAGCCGGGCCCGGGTGGGCCCGGTCCGGCTGAACCGGCCCACCAGCTCCGGCAGATCGGCCAGCCCGTACACCCGGGTGGCGCCCGCGGCACCGACGGCACCGGTCGGCGCGTCCGCCCCGTCCTCGCGCGGCTCCCGCAAGGCGCCCACCATGGCGTCCATCGAGTCCAGTGCGCGCAGCCCGGCCTCCTCCAGCCGGTGCAACAGCGCGGCCATCTCCTCCGGCCCCTGGCCCGGCAGTTGCCCGGCCTGCGCCTCCAGCACGATGCCGGTGATCTCGTGCGCCACGAAGTCGTGCAGCCCGCGCGCCACCTCCAGCCGCTGCTCACGCCGGGCCCGGGCGACCGCGCGCTCGCGCCGCGCGTCCAGCACCCGCAGGTAGAGGCCGGCGCCGACGACCACCGCCAGCGCCAGCAGCGAGAGCAGCACGACGATCGCCGAGCCGGTCCAACCCCCCTTCGGTGTCCGGACGGTGAAGCGCAGCGGCGCGGCCGCCACGGCCAGGACGGTCAGCGGGCCGACCACCGCGGCCCACCGGCCCCGGGAGCGCCGGGCCACCCGCCCCGCCAGCACCAGCAGCGCCGTCCACTCGAACGGCAGCCAGAACGCCGGCAGCCGGTACGGGCCCGGGTAGGCGAGGTCGAGCAGCAGCGAGAGTGCCGCCACTCCCCCGGCGGCCTCCGTGAGCGTCACCCGCCGCCAGGGCCACGGCACCGCGGCCGCCAGCACCGCCGCGGCGGCCGCCACCGCCAGGAGCAGTGCGGCCGCGCGCTGCCCCGGGTGCGCCAGCGCGACGGGCAGCAGGACGACCACCGCCGACGCCACCCCCGCCGGTCTGCGGAACCGCGCGCCGAGGACGGCGGAGGCGCTGGAAGCCGAGGAGGAGGCGGCGGAGGAGGACTCGGGGGCGGACTCGTCGGGCATGCCTCCGAGCCTAAGGTCCGCGGATCGGGGCGGCGGAGGAGTGCTGACACATGATCGGCAAGGCCCTCGCCGACCACCGCCGCATCGGGCCCGCCCCGGCGTCCCGCCCCTCCCGGGACGCCCCTCCCAGGACGCCTCGGGCCCCCGCCCGGTAGCGTTCGTCCGGACCGGCCCCGGCGACCCCGCCGTCCGCCCGGAGAAGGAGGACCGGCCCGATGAACGACGCGCCGCCCGACCACGGCCGGCTCGCCGCCGTCGGCCCGTACTTCGCCCTGGACTCCGCCACCGCACCCGGCCAGGAGCCGCCGCCGGGCTTCCTGCCGCTGCGGGAGTTCTACGCCCCGGGCCCGGACGGCCCGTTGGCGCACCGGGTCCGGGAGGTGGCCCGGCGGCTGGGCACCGCCGAGCCCCGGGTCGCGGCCTCCGTCCTTCATCTCGGCCTGGCCTCCCGGTTCTGCTCGGTCGGCCTTGGCGCGGCCGTGCTGCTCGGCGAGGTGCCCGACCTGGGCCCGGACCGGGCCTGGATCCGGGTGCCCGAGCAGGGACCGGTCGACCTGTGGCTGCCGCTCGGGCCCGCCACGACCGGCCCGGCACCGCTCGCCGACCGCTTCCGGCGGACCGTGGCCGAGGGGTGCTTGACCGACCTGGCGGCGGCGGTCCGGTCGGTGGTCCCGCTCTCCGACGGACTGCTGCGGGGCAACGCGGCCTCCGCCCTGGCGGGCGCGCTGCGCGTCCTGGACGCCCACACCGCCCAGGGCGCGGCCCGCGCGCTCGTCTCCGAGGTGCTGGACCGCCCGCCGCTGGCCGGGACCGGCACGCTCACCGGGGCCCCGGGCAGCACCGCGTTCCGGCGCACCAGCTGCTGCCTCTACTACCGGATCGGCCCGCGGGCGGGGGTCTGCGGCGACTGCTGCTTCACCCGCGCCCCGGGCCGCCGCTGAACCGGCCCCCGCAACCTCCGAACGCCACAACGCCACAACGCCCGAACACCGCAGCACCGCCCCGCCCCCGACGACGCCGCGACCGCCGACGAGGCCCGCACCGACGACGAGGCCCGCGACCGGCGTGTCCAGGGCCGGTCGCGGGCCTCCGATCCCCACCGGCCGCCGATGCCCACGGCAGCCGGTGAAGCCTTCCGACGGCGGTGAACCGCCGGGCGGCCGACCGTCAGGCCGCGACCGCCGACTCCTCCAACTCCTCCTCGGCCGAAGCCTCTCCGCCCTCCCCGTCCTCCGGGCCCGCCCCCACCGCCGCCCGGCCGCGCCGTTCGTACAGCGCCGCACCGGCCACCAGCACGCCCGCGGCCGCCAGCCAGAGCGCCAGCACCAGCAGGTGCCCGCCGAACCCGGCACCGCCGTCGAAGTACAGCAGGCTGCGCGCCCCCTCCAGGAAGCCCGCGCCGGTCCAGAAGGAGTGCAGCCCGCCGAAGAACCCGTTCTGCAGGTCCGGCCGGTAGACACCGCCCGAGCTGGTGAAGTTCAGCATCACGAACAGCACCATCATGACCAGCGTGGTCCACCGCCTGAGGAAGCCGTGCAGGCCGATGCCGATGCCGATCACCCCGGCCGCGTACAGCCAGCCGAGCGCCCAGACCCCGGCCAGGTCGTGGTCCACCACGTGGAAGACCGGCCCGGCGGTGACGATCCCGATCAGGCTCACCACGAGCGAGACGCCGAGGCCGACCAGGACCCGGATCCGCATGGCCAGCGCCGCGCCGGCCGCGCCGATCACGGCGACGCTGCCGTAGGAGCCGATGCTGAGCGCGACCAGCAGGAAGAACAGGCCCTGGCCGGTCGGGTCGCCCTCGCTCGGGGTGGTGAGGTCGGTGACGGCCAGCGGCAGGCCCTGCTGTCCGGCGACCTTCTGGAACACCTTCTCGGCCGCCATCGCCGAGGTGTCCGAGTTGGCCCTGGCGACCAGCAGCTCCGGGCGGCCCGGGTCCGGCAGGAACGCGCCGACCAGCTCCCGGTCGTGCAGCCGCTGCTCGGCGGTGGCGCGATCGGGCAGCGTGGCGACGTCCAGCGCGTCGCCCGCCGCGCCCTGCACCGCTCCGGCCAGCTCCCGCGCCTGCGGCGTGGTGCCTACGACGGCGACCTTCAGGTGGTGCGGCTCAGGCTGGTGGAAGGCGCCCTGGTAGGCGAGCGCCATGCCGAGGCACATCAGCAGCGGGGTGAGCAGGTGGACCGCCAAGTGCTTGAGCGCGCGCCCCGGGGCGGGAGCTGCGGCGGCGGTCGTCCTGGGTGTGCTCATGGGGTTCGATCCGTCCTCCGGCCACCCCTCGTCGAGATGGGTGGTAAATGCAACTATCTGGATGCAGTCTACAACCACTTCGGGGGCGGACCGAAGCCCGCCCCCGGTGATCGAGGTCTCACACCCGTCGCACACCCGTCGCACGCCCGCTGTCCGGGCGGCGTCACCCCAGCTCGAACACGCCGTACGAGAAGCCCTCCGCCGTCAACTCGCCCCCGGCGTCGATCCGCACGCCCTGGACGTCCAGCGGCCGGGCCCGGCCGAACCCGCGGAGCGCCGCGTCCGCCGGGACGACCGCCGGCTCCCGCCGCGGATTGACCGCCACCAGGTAGCGTCCGGCCCGGGTGTACACCAGCGGGTACCCGGCGTGCCGCACCTCCACCGCACCCCGCGCGCCCAGGCCCGGGTGCGCCCGGCGCAGGGCGATCAGCCGCCGCACCGTGTGCAGCAGCGAGGTCGGGTCGGCCCGCTGGGTGGCGACGTCCGGCCGGTGCGGGTCCGGGTCGACCGGCAGGTAGAGCCGCTCGGCGGGCGCCGTCGAGAAGCCAGCGGCCGGGCCGGGCGTCCACTGCATCGGCGTGCGCGAGCCGGCCCGGTTGTACGTCGGGCCGAGCACGCTGCCCTCGGTGTCCGGCAGGTCCGGCACGTACCGCATGCCGATCTCGTCGCCGTAGTAGACCGCCGGCAGGGTCGGCCAGGTGAACAGCAGGGCGAAGGCCGGGGCGAGCTGCTCGGCGGTGCGCGGACCGGTGGCCAGCCGGGAGAAGTCGTGGTTGGCGGTGGGGAGCGCGATGTGCCCGGCGCCCTCGGTCAGCTCGGCCGCCGTACGCCAGGCGTCCAGGAACACCTGCGGCGTACCGCGCCCCTCCGCCTCGAAGTAGCACGGGCCCTGCTTCCAGTACTCCTCCACCGTCCCGGCGTTGTTGTTCCAGAGCGACCGCAGCGGCAGGCCGTGGTCCGAGCCGCCGAACTGGAGGAGGAAGTCGGCGTGGAATCCGGCGGTGACGGCGGCGGCCGGGTCGCCCCACTCGGCGAACAGGGCGGCCTGCGGGTGGTCGCGGTCGAGCCAGTCCCGCAGTTCGGTCCAGAGCTTGCCGGTCTCGACGAAGCCGGGGTCGTCCTTGACCAGCGAGGACGCCATGTCGACCCGGAAGCCCGCCACGCCCAGGCCGAGCCAGTGGGCCATGATCGCGCGCAGCGCGGCGCGGTTGGCGCGCGGGCCCTCGGCGTCCACCGGCTGGCGCCAGGGCTCGTCCGGGTTCTCCCGCGCGTAGCCGAAGTTGAGCGCCGGCTGGCAGTCGAAGAAGTTCGGCCGGTACCAGCCGGAGCGGCCGCCGGGGGAGGCGACGAAGCCGTCCACCGGCCGCTCGGACCAGATGTAGCGGTGGTCGGACGGGTCCTGCGCCGAGGCCCGGAACCAGGGGTGCTGGTCGGAGGTGTGGCCGGCCACCAGGTCCAGCAGCACCCGGACGCCCCGTCGCCGCGCCGCCTCGACGAGGGCGGCGAGGTCCGCGGCGGTGCCGTAGCGCGGGGCGGGGGTGAAGTAGTCGGTGACGTCGTACCCCGCGTCGCGGAACGGCGAGGCGAAGCACGGGTTCAGCCAGACCGTGTCCACGCCCAGCCAGGCGAGGTGGTCGAGGTGCTCGGTGATGCCCGCGAAGTCGCCGATGCCGTCGCCGTCGGAGTCGGCGAAGGTCTGGGGGTAGATCTGGTAGAGCACGGCGTCGGTCAGCCACGCGGGGCCGGGGCGGGTCGAGGTCATGGGTGGGATCCTCCTGCCGGGTGCCGGGGGCTACCGATTCTCGTCGAATCGCGGCCGCCCCAACAGCCCGGCCAGGCCACTCCCGGTGACCCGCGACGCGGTTACCGGAAGCAGCCCCGGGCCGTGCCGCGCGCCCTCCCGAGCCCCTTCCGCTCCCCCGCGCCCCTGTCTCCCGCCCGTTCCCACCCGGCCGCCGGGACCCGCAGTGACCTACGCCGGGACCCGCCGGGACCCGCAGGAGCCGCCGGGCCCGGGCGGCGGCGGCCGACCCGCCCGCACCCGGGACCGGCCGCCGGTGACCGCGGCTACCGAACCGCGCAGGCCTCGGTGAACGCCCGCGCCCGGCGGGTGACCTCGGCCCAGTCCCCGGCCGCGACCACCTCCGGCGCCACCACGTCCGTCCCGGCGCAGACCGCCAGCGCGCCGTGGGCCAGGAACTCCGCCGCGTTGCCCGCGTTGACGCCTCCGGAGGCGACCAGCGGAACGTCCGGGTACGGCCCGCGCAGGTCCTTGAAGTAGCCGGGGCCGAAGGCCCGGGCCGGGAAGATCTTCACGGCGGCGGCGCCGAGGTCCACCGCCTGGGCCACCTCGGTCGCGGTGAGCGCGCCGAGCACCACCGGGACCCGGGCGGCGTGCGCGGCGTGCGCCACCTCGGGCCGCAGACCGGGGGTGACCAGGAAGGACGCGCCGGCGGCGAGGCCGCTCTCGGCCTGCTCGGCGGTGAGCACCGTGCCGACGCCCACCCGGTGGCCGGCCTGCGCCGCCTTCGCCAGATGGGTCGTCACATCCGGGGTGGTGAAGGTGAACTCGGTCCAGGTGATGCCGCCCTCGGCCAGCGCGGCGCAGAGCGCGGCGGCGTCCGGTATCCGCGGGGCGCGGACGACCGCGATCACCGGCTCGGCGGCGAGCGCGGCCCGCGCCGCCGCCACCACGGCCTCCTCGGCGACGGCCTTCCGGTTCACGGAAGCCGGACTCGCCGGACTCGCCGGACTCGCCTTCTCGGCGCTCTCGGGGTTCGCATTCACGGGGTTCGCGTCCAATCGCTCGGATTCACAGGGCACTCTGCTTCAGGGGGTGTCGCACACGGGCTGCCGCACACCACGGTCACGCCGCCACGCTCGGACCTCATCGGGCCTCCGCCCCCCGCCCGGTCCGGCGCAGCGCCCGGCCGGGGCGCGCACCCGTGGCACGGCCCCCGTCCACGACGGCGGTGCCGTTCACGTACACCTGCTCGATGCCCGCGGCCGGCCGTCGGGGCTGCTCGAAGGTGGCGGTGTCCCGGACCCGCTCGGGGTCGAACAGGACCAGGTCGGCGTGGTACCCGGTGGCGATCCGCCCGCGCCGGTGCAGCCGCAGCCGGGCGGCCGGCCGGCCGGTCATCCGGGCGACGGCCTCCTCCAGCGTCAGGACACCCGACTCCCGCACGTAGCGGGCCAGGTAGCGCGGGAAGGTGCCCCAGGCGCGCGGGTGCGGCCGGGCGCCGACCAGCAGCCCGTCGCTGCCGACCGTGTGCGCGCGGTGGCGCATGATCGCCCGGACGTTCTCCTCGTGGCCGACGTGCTGGAGGATGGTGGTGGCCAGCCCGTCCCGGAGCAGCAGGTCGAGGAAGACCTCGGTGCCGCTGCGGCCCTGGTCGGCGGCGAGTTCGGCGACGGTCCGGCCGACCGTGTCGGCGAGTTCGGGGGCGCCGACGCCGGAGAGCTGGATGGTGGCCCAGTCGGTGACCACGCCGTGGCAGCCGTCGCTGCCCTTCTCCTCCACCTCGTAGCGGATCCGCTCGCGCGCCGCCGGGTCGCCGAGCCTGGCCAGGGTGGCCTGCGGGCCGCCCTCGGTCGCCCAACTCGGCAGCAGCGCCGCCAGGGTGGTGGACCCGGGAAGGTAGGGGTAGCTGTCCAGGGTGAGGTCCACGCCCTCGTCGAGCGCCCGGTCGACCAGGTCCAGCAGTTCGCCGGCCCGGCCCTCGTTGACGCCGAAGTTCATGGTGGCGTGGGTGAGGTGGAGCGGGCAGCCGGACCGCCGGGCGATCTCGACCATCTCCGCGTACCCCTCCAACGCGCCCGCACCGTACGAGCGCTGGTGCGGCGCGTGGAAGCCGCCGTACCCGGCGACCACCCGGCAGAGCTCGACCAGCTCCTCCGTCCCGGCGTACATCCCGGGGGTGTACGTCAGGCCGCTGGACATGCCGACCGCGCCCTCGGCCAGGCCCTGCGCCAACAGCTCGCGCATCCGGTCGAGTTCGGCCTCGCTCGGGGCGCGGTTGTCCCAGCCCATGGCGAGCATCCGCAGCGAGCCGTGCGGCACCAGGTAGCAGGCGTTGACGGCGGGGCCGGTCCGGTCGAGCCGGTCCAGGTAGCCGCCGACGGTCCGCCAGTCCCAGGCGAAGCCGTCCGGATCGCCGTTCCAGCCGGCGATCTGGCGGCGCAGCGCGGGCAGCGTGGTGTCGTCGACCGGCGCGTAGGAGAGGCCGTCCTGGCCGAGGACCTCGCAGGTCACGCCCTGGGTGACCTTGGCCGGGTGCTCGGGCTCGCGCAGCAGGGCGAGGTCGGAGTGGGCGTGCATGTCGATGAACCCGGGGGCGAGCACCAGCCCGTCCGCGTCCACCGTCCGGGCGGCGCCGCCCGCCGCTCCGGCGCCGGTGACCTCGACGATCAGCCCGTCGGCGATCCGGACGTCCGCCCGGTGGCGCCCGGCGCCGGTCCCGTCGACGACGGTGGCGCCCCGGAACACCGTCCCCCGGAGCGCCGCACCCCGTCCGGCGGTGTCCGCACCGCCAGGTTCGCCGCCCATCAGAAGAACGTCCTGACCAGTCCGGTCACCTTCGGCTCGGCCGCCGAGGCGTCGTCCAGCACCGGGATCAGCGCCCACTTGTCGAAGGCGGTGCACGGGTGCGAGATCCCGAGCCGCAGCACGGCGCCGACCGGGGCGAGGTCGCCCGCGTCGCGCAGGAAGGCGTGCTGGTCGTTGAGCGCGGTGATCCGCGCCGACGTGCCGGTCAGCGGCGCGCCGCCGCGCACGGACTGCGGCTCCGGCAGGCCCTCGTCGAACGGCAGGTCGCGCTTGCCCGCGTCCAGCAGGGCCAGCTGCGGCTCCGGCCGGGAGACCACCCGGGCCCAGCCGTGCAGCGCGGCGCGCAGCGCCCCGCCGTCGCCGCCGCCCCCGCGGGCGAGCGGCGAGATCCCCCGGTAGAAGCCGTCGTCGTGCGCGATGTACGCGCCCGAGCGCAGCACCACGAAGGCCTCCGGCAGCGCGGCCAGCTCCTCGGCCACCAGGTCGAAGTAGGCGCTGCCGCCGGCCGTCACCACCGGCGCGGCCCCGTCCGCGTAGCGGCCGGCCAGTCGCCCGTGCAGTTCGGCCAGCGACCGCAGGTAGCCGCGCACGGCGGCGAGGCCGCCCTCGCTCGCGTCGTGCGCCAGCGCGCCCTCGTAGCCGCCGATGCCGGCCAGCCGGAGGGTCGGCGCGCTCCCGACGGCGGCGGCGATCTCCACCGCCGCGTCGACGCCGCGTGCACCGGTGCGCCCGCCCGGGCCGCCGAGTTCGACCAGCACCTCGACCGGGCGCTCGGCCCCGGCGGCGCGCAGCGCCTCGTCCATCAGCCGGACGCTCTCGACGGAGTCCACCCAGCAGGCGAAGGCGAAGTCCGGGTCGGCGGCCAGCTCGCCCGCCAGCCAGCGCAGGCCGGCCGGGTCGAGCAGGGAGTTGGCGAGCAGCAGCCGCCGCACGCCGAAGGCCCGGGCGACCCGCAGCTGCGGCAGGTTGGCGAGGGTGATGCCGTGGCTGCCGGCGGCCAGCTGCGCCTGCCAGAGCGCGGGCGCCATGGTGGTCTTGCCGTGCGGGGCGAGCGCCACGCCGGCGTCGGCGCACCAGCGGGCCATGGTCCGCAGGTTGTGGTCGAGCGCGCCCGCGTCGAGGGTGAGCAGCGGGGTGCCGAGGTCGGCGAGGCCGGGGCCGGTGGCCAGGTACTGGCGGACGGTCAGCCCCGCGGCGGCCGGTGGCAGCGCTTTGAACCGCCAGTCGAGCACCTCCTCGGCCAGCGCCGCCACCGCTCGGGTGTCGAGGCCGGGGCCGGTGCCGCTGCTTGCGAAGGTCTGGTCCACCGTCTTCCTCCATCTGCCATGTTGCAACATGCGCAATGAGGGTTGCACATGCTGGCAACACGGTTCTAGCATCGGCGCCGGACGAAGGTCAACGACAGCCGCCCGCCGCACGCGGGTCAGGCCGGCTCGCCGCAGCACCCCCCACCCGGCCGGGCCGCAGCACCCCGAGGAGCCCAGCAGATGCCACGCCAGGACGCCGCCGTGACCCCGGGCACCCCACCGCCCGGCCGTCCGGCGGCCGCCCCGTCCGCCCCCGGCCCGGCATCCGCCGTCGACGCCCCGGAATCCGGCCCCGCCGCGCACACCGCCCCGGAGCCCGCCACCGCGGCGCACCCGGCCCCGGTGGCCGTCTGCGTGGGCGAGTCGATGGCCGTCCTCCTCCCGGACCGGCCGGGACCGCTGGAGTCCGTGGAGAACTTCAGCCTCTCGGTCGGCGGCGCCGAGTCCAACGTGGCCGGCGCCCTTTCCGCCCTGGGCGTGCCCAGCGCCTGGATCAGCCGGGTCGGCGACGACGGCTTCGGCCGCCGCCTGCTCGGCGAGCTGACCGCCCGGGGCGTGGACGTCTCCGCGGTCGCCGTCGACCCGCACCGCCCGACCGGCGTCTACCTCAAGGAGGTCGGCGGCACCACCGGCGAGCGCCACGACCTCGGCCCGGGCCGCAGCCGGCTGCACTACCACCGGCGAGGCTCGGCCGCCGCCGCGCTCTCCCCCGCCCTGCTGGCCGACCCGGCCGCCGCCCGGCTGCTGGCCGGGGCCAGGCTGCTGCACCTGTCCGGCATCACCGCCGCCCTCTCCGACGACTGCCTCGCGCTGACCCGCGCCCTGCTCGCCGACCGCCGCCCCGGCCGGCTGGTCAGCTTCGACCTCAACTGGCGCCCCGCGCTCTGGCGCGAGCGCGACCCCTCGGTGCTGCCGCCGCTGCTGGACGCCGCCGATCTGCTGCTGCTCGGCGCCGACGAGGCCGAGACCGCCTTCGGCACCGGCGACCCGCACGCGCTGCGCCGCCGCTTCCCCTCCCCCGCCACCCTGGTGGTCAAGGACGCCGCCCGCGTCGTCACCGCGGTCGAGCGCGACGGCACCGCCGTCTGGGAACCGGCGCTGGCCGTCGAGGTGGTCGAGGCCACCGGTGCGGGGGACGCCTTCGCGGCCGGCTACCTGGCCGGCACCGTCCGCGGCCTCGACCAGCGGCGCCGTCTGCGGCTGGGCCACCTGAGCGCCGCCTGCGCGCTGACCGCGCACGGCGACCAGGCCGAGCTGCCGCCCGCCGAGGTGGTCGCCGCCCTGCTCGACGCCGCTCCGGAGGACTGGGCGGCCACCCGGGTCTCGGCGGATGGCATCGTGTCTCCTGTCCTGTCCGCACCGGGCGCCCCCGCGCACACCACGGAGACCGCCGCCCCCGGGGGCGGTGCCGCCGACCCTCGACCGGCCGCCGCCCCGGCCCTTGGAGCACCATGAGCCAGACCGTCACCCGCGCCCTGCGCATCCTCGCCGAGCTCGGCGAGGGCGAGCGCTCCCTGGACCAGCTGGCCGAGGTGCTCGGCGTGCACAAGACGACCGTGCTGCGACTGCTCCAGTCCCTCGAAGAGGAACGATTCGTCTACCGGGACGCCGGTTACCGCTACCACCTGGGCGCCGGGCTGTTCGCCCTCTCCGGCCTGGCCCTGGAACAGCGCGGGGTGCGCCGGATCGCCGCCCCGCACCTCGCCGAGCTGAACGCCGCCACCGGCCAGACCGTGCACCTGGCCGCGTACGAGGGCGGCGAGGTGGTCTACATCGACAAGTACGACTCCCGCCACCCGGTGCGGATGTACTCGCGGATCGGCCTGCGCGCCGCCCTGCACAGCGCCGCCGTCTCCAAGGTGCTGCTCGCCGACCTGCCCGCGCCGGAGCGGCGCCGGGTGGTCGCCGGGATCGACTTCGTCCCGCACACCCCCCGCACCCTGGCCACGCCCGAGGCGCTGCTCGCGGAGCTGGAGAAGGTCGCCGTCCAGGGCTGGGCGCAGGACCACGCCGAGCACGAGTCCTTCATCAACTGCGTCGCCGCCCCGATCCGGGACGCCAGCGGCCGGGTGGTCGCCGCCGCCTCGATCTCCGTCCCGGACGTCGTGCTCCCGTACGAGCAGGTGCTGGAGCTGCTGCCGCAGCTGCTCGCCACCACCCGGGCGATCTCCGCCGACTGCGGCCAGACCCCGAACCACCCCTGATCCCGCCTCTGGCCCCACGAACCGTCCCGATCCCCCGCACCACCCCCGTCCCGACCGCACCCCACCGAGGAAGCGAACACACCCGCATGAGCGACAAGACCGAGATCCGCACCGACGGCGCCCCCGCCCCGGCCTGGATGTTCTCCCAGGGCGTCCGCAAGGGCCCGATCCTCCAGGTCTCCGGCCAGGGCCCGCAGGACCCGGCCACCGGCGAGTACCTGTACCACGGCGACGTGAAGGCGCAGACCCGCCGCACGCTGGAGAACGTCAAGGCGATCGTCGAGGCCGGCGGCGCCACCATCGAGGACGTGGTGATGTTCCGGGTGTACCTCACCAAGCGGGCCGACTTCCCGCTGATGAACGAGGTCTACGCCGAGTTCATCGACGAGAACATCAAGCCGGGCGGCGTGAAGCCGTGCCGCACCACGATCTTCGCCGAGCTGCCGCAGGAGCCGATGCTGGTGGAGATCGACGCCCAGGCCGTCGTCGCCTGATCCCGCCCGTGCGACCGAAGGGCCCGGACCCCGCGTCCGGGCCCTTCGCGCATCCGCCCGCTCCGGCGCCTTGCCCTCCCCCCTCCGGGTCGTTAGGTTAGGCTCACCTAACTAACAGGCAGGCAGCCAGCCGGAGGTCCCGAACCCATGAGCCCGCACCCCCTCGACGCCGAGACCGCCGAGATCCCCGAGATCCCCGAGATCCCCGAGCCGAGCGCCGCCGAGCGGATCGCCGGCCTGCTCACCGCCGCCTCCTCGGTGGTCCTGCGGGCCTGCGGCGAGCACCACGAGCTCACCACCCCCGTCTCGGTGCACGGCTCCCGGCTGCGGCTGCGCGCCCCGCTCGACGCCCCGCTGACCGTCGCCGCCGCCCGCGAGCAGGACGGCCTCGCCGTCGTGCTCGACCTCACCGACATCGCCCCGGTCGCCGTCCGCGACCGGGTCCGCGGCCGCCTCACCCTGGCCGGCCGGCTCCACCTCGCCCACCTCGCCGACGACGGCCTCAGCGTCCACCTCCGCCTGGACGTCGCCCACGCGGTGATCTCCACCCCGTACGGCACCACCGCGATCACCGGCGCCGACCTCGCGGCCGCCTCACCCGACCCGCTGGCCCGCTACGAGGCCGGCCTGCTCACCCACCTGGCCGACGGCCACCCCGACGCGCTCGCCGTGCTCACCCGCCTGATCGACCCCGACCTGCTCGCCGCCCACCCCGCCGTCCGCCCGCTCGCGCTGGACCGGTACGGCCTGGTGCTCCGGCTGGACCACCCGCACGGACACCGCGACGTCCGCCTGGTCTTCCCCGAACCGGCCCGCGACGCCGACGAGTTCGGCCACCGGGTGCACCAACTCGTGGCCGCCGCCGAGCAGGTGCTGCCCGCCCGCCGCCACTGAGGCAGCGTGGGCCGGCGCACCGTCAGGCCCGCACCGGGGCACCGTCGTCGGAGCGCTCCACCGCGTCCTCCAGGACGATCCGCCCCATCCGGGCGTACCGCTCCGGCCGACGGGCGCGCATCCACAGGGCCAGCCCGGTCCCGCCCAGGAAGGTGCCGATCACCAGGTACGGGATCAGCCGGAAGAGCAGCGTCCCGGCGGCCGCCCCGGCGGCGGCGCCCCTGTTGACCACCAGCAGGGCCACCACCCCCGCCATCGCCACTCCGCCGACCAGCGGCGCGACCAGCGTCCGGAACCAGTGCCGGGTCCGCGGATGCCGCCCCTGCACGTGGAACCAGCCGACCACCGCGAACGAGCAGAGCGTCTGCACGATCAGGATCGCCATCGTCCCCAGCAGCGCCAGCACCGTGTAGAGGTGCGCGTACGGGTCCATCCCCGCCGCCAGGAACCCGGCCACCAGCGCCGCCGCGATCACCGACTGGACCAGCGAGGCGACGTGCGGCGAGCCGTGCCGCGGATGGGTGCGTCCGAGCGCGGGGTGGAGGAAGCCCTCGCGCCCGATCGCGTAGAGGTACCGCGCCGCGCACTGGTGGAAGGCCATCGCGCAGGCGAAGGAGCCGCTCACCACCAGCCACTGGAACACCGTGACCGCCCAGCCGCCGAGGTGCGCGCCGAGCGGATCGAAGAAGAGGCTGTTGCCGTCCTTGCCGGGGACCGCGCCGTCGGCGACCTCGACCGCCCGCCGCACGCCGTTGCCGGAGACGATCATCCAGGAGACGAAGACGTAGAACACCCCGACCCCGACCACCGAGATCAGCGTCGCCCTCGGCACCACCCGCTTCGGGTCCCGGGACTCCTCGCCGTACATCGCCGTGGACTCGAAGCCGACCCAGGAGCAGAACGCGAAGAACAGCCCCAGCCCGGCGCCGCCCGTCCCCGTCCCCGCCACACCGCGGAAGGCGTTCAGCGGATCGAGCGACCGCGCGGCGATCCCGTCCGGCCCGCCGCCGGTGAACAGCACCGCCAGCGCGACCGCGCCCAGCACGGCGACCTCCAGCACCAGCGCCACCCCGAGCACCCGCGCGGTCAGGTGCAGGTCGAACCAGGCCATCACCGCGATCACCAGCAGCCCGAGCGCCGCGTACCAGCCCCAGGGCACCTCCACCCCCAGCTGCGCCGCGACCAGTCCGCGCAGCGCGTACGCGAAGAAGCCGATCACCGCCGCCTCGAAGACGATGTAGGCGAGCAGGGCCAGCAGTCCCGACGCCATCCCGGGCACCCGGCCCAGCCCGTGCGAGATGTAGCCGTAGAACGCCCCGGCCGCGGTGAGGTGACGGGCCATCGCCACGTAGCCGACCGAGAAGACGGTGAGCACCAGGGTCGCGAAGACGTACGCGGCGGGCGCCCCGGCGCCGTTGCCCTGACCGATGACGATCGGGAGGTTGCCGGTCATCGCGGTGATCGGCGCCGCCGTGGCGACCGCCATGAACACCACGCCCGCCAGCCCGACCGAGTCCGCCTTCAGCCGGTGCACCCCCGCCCCCGGACTCGCCGCGCCCTCGACCGCGTCCCCGCGCTGGATGGCCATCCGGCCCCCTTCACCCGCCGTGGCTGTGCCGCCCGCCGGTCCGGTCGGGCGCTGACTGCCCGACAGCATCGGGGGCGCGGCGAAGGGGCCGCAACGAGGGGTGATCCGGCGTCAGCACCTCGGGGTTGACGCCGCGTTCGAGCGGGACCCGCCCCGTTCGAGGGCGCACGGCGAACGGCGCGCGGTGACCGGCGCACGGCGAACGACGCGCAGTGACGGCGACCGGCGAACGACGGCAGCCGGCCCGGCTCGCGAGGGAGGTCTCGCGAGCCGGGCCGGCCGGACGGGCGTGTCCCGCGCCCGTCGATCCACTGGAGGTACGGCGATCACCCGGTCGAGCGGTCACCCGACATGACCATTCCGGGGGAGTCGTTTCGCCCCGCACCCAGCGGTGGTGGAGAGGATCCGACCGGAGGGTCAGATCGCGACGCCGTGCGCCCGCAGGTAGGCGATCGGGTCGATGTCCGAGCCGTACTCCGAGCCGGTGCGGACCTCGAAGTGCAGGTGCGGGCCGGTCACGTTGCCGGTGGCACCGGAGAGGCCGATCTGCTGGCCGGCGGTGACGGCCTGGCCGACCTTCACGCCGATCGAGGACAGGTGCGCGTACTGGGCGTACTTGCCGTCGGCGAGCTTGATCTCGACCTCGTTGCCGTAGGCGCCGCCGTTGCCGGCCTTCACCACGGTGCCGTTCGCGATGGCGCGCAGCGGGGTGCCGGTGGCCGCGACGAAGTCGGCGCCGGTGTGGTGGCCGGAGGCCCACATCGAGCCGGCCACGCCGTACGCGGTGCCGAGCTTCGGGTTGGCCAGCGGGGCGACGTAGCCGGAGGTGGCGGCGACGACCGGGGTCGCGGTCACCGGGGCGACGACGGGCTGGACGGCGGGCTTGACGGCCGGAGCGGCCGGCTTGGTCGCCGGGGCGGCCGGCTTCGCGGCCGGAGCGGCCGGCTTCGCGGCGGGGGCGGCCGACTTGGTAGCCGGGGCGGCGGGCTTCGCGGCGGGCGCGGCCGGCTTGGTCGCCGGGGCGGCCGGGGCGGCCTTGGTGCCGAGCGCGAGCTGCTGACCCGGGAAGATCAGGTTCGGGTTGGCGCCGACGACCGAGCGGTTGTGCTCGTACAGCGCCTGCCAGCCACCCTCGACGCTCTTCGCGGCGGCGATCTTCGACAGGGTGTCCCCGCCGACGACCTTGTAGCTCTCCTCGGCCGGAGCGGCCGGAGCGGCCGGAGCGGCGGCCGGGGCGGCCTGGGCAGCCGGGGCGGCGGCCGGAGCGGCGGCCTTCGCGGCGGGGACCTCGTGGGCCTGGGCGGTGACGGTGGTCACCAGCGGGAGGGCGAAGGCGGCACCGGTGACAGCGGTGGCGATGCCGATGCGGGCGGCGCGGGGCAGGGCGATACGACGAGCCTGTGCGGGCATGGAAATGTCCTCTCCGACGCCTGCGAGGTGAGCTGTCGGGTTCGGGCTGGAGTTGCCCGGCCGCTCACAATGGCGGCTTCACCCCAAGCCGGACCGCAAGAAGAAATGGGTCCGGCGACTTACCTGTGGGTCCCCCGCTCCTGCCGTACAGAGTTCGTTGCGTACCACCGGGCAGCGGCAGGACTAGGCGTTCCACCCGGTGGCCACCCGGGCTGACGCCGGGCGGTCGCTGAACTAAAACCCATCCGTTCGGGTGAAGCAATGTCGATCTCCGCACCCCGGGACCAAAGTCCGCAATGCCGTGACGCTCCGCAGGAAAGGCATGCACAGTACGTGCACAATCCATTGACGGTGCGCACGTGATCCGCAACCCTGCGCCGATGTCGGAATCAGTACGCACACGATCACTCACGGAGCGGGCATCCTCCGACACACCCCCGGTGACCCTTGTCACGTGGGCCCCACCGGGCTCACCATGGGCCGTGGCCACCTCCGAGGCCGGCACCCTGCGGTTGGGCACCGCGCAGGGTCGCTGGGTACTTCTGGCGACGGTGCTCGGCTCCAGCATGGCGATGCTCGACGGAACCGTCGTCAACGTCGCGCTGCCCCGGATCGGCGCCGACCTCGGCGCCCAACTCGACGCCCTGCAATGGACGCTCAACGCCTATCTGCTCACCCTGGCGGGCCTGATCCTGCTCGGCGGCGCGCTCGGCGACCGGTACGGCCGGCGCCGGGTCTTCCTGCTCGGCGTGGTCTGGTTCGCCGCCGCCTCCGCGGCCTGCGCCGCCGCGCCCACCATCGAGGTGCTGATCATCGCGCGCGCCGTGCAGGGCATCGGCGGCGCGCTGCTCACCCCCGGCTCGCTGGCGATGCTCCAGGCGGTCTTCCACCCGGACGACCGCTCGGCGGCCGTCGGCCTCTGGTCGGGGTTCGGCGGCGTCTCGGCGGCGGTCGGCCCGCTGCTCGGCGGCTGGCTGGTGGACGGGCCCGGCTGGCGCTGGATCTTCCTGCTGAACCTGCCGCTGGCGGCGCTGGTGGTGGCGGTGTCCGCCCGGCACGTGCCGGAGAGCCGGGACGAGTCCGCGACCGGCCGCTTCGACGTGCTGGGCGCGGCGCTGGCCGCCCTGGCGCTGGGCGCCGTCACCTACGCGCTGACCGCCGCCGGGAAGGGCGTGTCCGCCGAGGTCTGGGTCAGCGGGATCGCGGGCCTGCTGCTCGGCGCCGCCTTCGTCGTGGTCGAGCGCCGCACCCCGGAGCCGATGCTGCCGCTCGGCCTCTTCTCCTCCCGGCTGTTCACCGCCGTGAACCTGGTCACCCTCGCCGTCTACGCGGCCTTCAGCGGCGTCTTCTTCCTGCTGGTCGTCCAGCTGCAGATCGTGTCCGGCTTCTCCCCGCTGGTCTCCGGGCTGGCCCTGGTGCCGATCACCGTGATCATGCTGGTGCTGTCCGCCCGGGCCGGCCGGCTGGGCAAGCGGATCGGCCCCCGGCTGCCGCTCACCGTCGGTCCGATGCTCTGCGCGGCGGGCGTGCTGCTGATGCTGCGGATCGGCCCCGGCGCCTCGTACTGGACGGACGTGCTGCCCGCGGTCGCGGTGATGGGCTTCGGCATGGTGCTGCTGGTCGCGCCGCTGACCGCCACCGTGCTGGCGGCGGTGGACGTGCGGCACGCGGGCATCGCCAGCGGGGTCAACAACGCGGCGGCCCGGGCGGCCGGCCTGCTGGCGGTCGCCGCGCTGCCCGCGCTGGCCGGTCTGAGCGGGGACGCCTACCGGGTGCCGGACGCGGTCGACTCCGCCTTCCGCACCGCGATGCTGATCTGCGCCGGGCTGCTGGTGGCCGGCGGGGTGACCGCGCTGGTCGCCGTCCACGGCAATGTGCTGGCCCCGGCGGACGAGCACCCGGTGGCCGAGCCGGACTGCCGCTACACCTGCCCCACCAACGGCCCGCCGCTCGACCCCGGCCACCCCGCCGCCGTCCCGGCGGAGCACGGCGAGGGCCCCGCCGCCTCCTCGGCGACGGGGCCCTGAGAAGCCCGGCGATCCGTCAGAGAATGTCGCCCGGCGCGTACTTGGCGGCCTCAGGGTACGCGGCCGCGACGGCCTCGACCTGGCGGACGACCTCGGCGACCTGCGCACCGGCGGCACCGGTGAACGACAGCCGGTCGGCCAGCAGCGCGTCCAGCGCGGCCCGGTCCAGCGGGATCCGGTCGTCGTTGGCCAGCCGGTCCAGCAGCTCGTTCTCCCGGGCGCCGGCCCGCATCGCGAGCGCGGAGGCGACGGCGTGCTCCTTGATGACCTCGTGCCCGGTCTCCCGGCCGACGCCCGCGCGCACCGCGCCCATCAGCACCTTGGTGGTGGCCAGGAACGGCAGGTAGCGGTCCAGCTCGGCCTCGATCACGGCCGGGAAGGCGCCGAACTCGTCGAGGACGGTCAGGAAGGTCTCCAGCAGGCCGTCGAAGGCGAAGAAGGCGTCCGGCAGCGCGACCCGGCGGACCACCGAGCAGGAGACGTCGCCCTCGTTCCACTGGTCGCCGGCCAGCTCGCCGGTCATCGACGCGTAGCCGCGCAGGATCACGGCCAGGCCGTTCACGCGCTCGCAGGAGCGGGTGTTCATCTTGTGCGGCATCGCCGAGGAGCCGACCTGGCCCTCCTTGAAGCCCTCGGTCACCAGCTCGTGGCCGGCCATCAGCCGGATGGTCTTGGCCAGGCTGGACGGCGCGGCGGCCAGCTGGACGAGGGCGGTCAGCACCTCGAAGTCCAGCGAGCGCGGGTAGACCTGGCCGACGCTGGTGAGCACGTTCTCGAAGCCGAGGTGCCCGGCGACCCGGCGCTCCAGCTCGGCGAGCTTGTCGGTGTCGCCGCCGAGCAGGTCGAGCATGTCCTGGGCGGTGCCGACCGGGCCCTTGATCCCGCGCAGCGGGTAGCGGGCGATCAGCTCCTCCAGACGGCGGAAGGCGACCAGCAGCTCGTCGGTGATCGACGCGAAGCGCTTGCCCAGGGTGGTGGCCTGCGCGGCCACGTTGTGCGAGCGGCCGGCCATGACCAGCTCGGCGTGCTCGGCGGAGAGCCGGCCCAGGCGGACCAGCACGGCGACGGTGCGGTCGCGCACGTGCTCCAGCGACTGCCGGATCTGCAGCTGCTCGACGTTCTCGGTCAGATCCCGGGAGGTCATGCCCTTGTGGATCTGCTCGTGGCCGGCGAGTTCGCTGAACTCCTCGATCCGAGCCTTGACGTCGTGCCGGGTGACCCGCTCACGGGCGGCGATGGAACCGAGGTCGACCTGGTCGACGACCCGCTCGTAGTCGGCGACGGCGGTGGCGGGCACCTCGACACCGAGGTCCTGCTGGGCCTTCAGGACGGCGAGCCAGAGGTGGCGCTCGAGGACCACCTTGTGCTCGGGGGACCAGAGCTGGGCCAGGGTCGCCGAGGCGTACCGGGAGGCCAGGACATTGGGGATCTGGGGCTTCGCGCTCACGCTTCGCAAGCCTAACAGCCGAGGTCAGCCGGAACGGCCCGGGCTCGGGTAGGCTGGGGCACTTGAGTCGAAACAAGAATGCGCCCTAAAAACTCCTCGCCGCAAGGATACCACACCTGTGAACGGATCTCCAGCGGTTCCCCCTCCGCCGACCGACCCGGACGCCCTCCTCGCCGAGGCGCTGCGCGCCGAACAGGCCCGGCTGACCGGCCTCTACGCCCATCTGGACGCCGCCCGCGAGCGTGCCCGCCGGACCCTCGCGGCGGCCGGCCGCGGCGCCGGCCCCGGCGGCACCCACCAGGCCCGGCTGGAGCGCGAACTGCGCGCCGGCGAGGCCGCCCGCCGCGCCGCCCGGCTGGACGCCGTCGAGCGCGGCCTCTGCTTCGGCCGCCTCGACCACCGCGACGGCACCGTCCGCCACATCGGCCGGATCGGCCTGCGCGACGAGCTGGACGAGACCTACGAGCCGGTGCTGGTCGACTGGCGCGCCCCCGCCGCCCGCCCGTTCTACACCGCCACCCCGGCCGACCCGGACGGGGTGGTCCGCCGCCGCCACCTGCACACCCGCGGCCGCACCCTCACCGGGCTGGACGACGAGGCGCTCGACCTCGCCGCCCTGGACGAGGGCGGACGGCGCGGCCTGGTCGGCGAGGCGGCGCTGATGGCCGCCCTCGACCGCGAGCGCACCGGCCGGATGGCCTCCGTCGTCGCGACCGTCCAGGCCGAGCAGGACCGGGTGATCCGCGCCCCGCTGCCCGGCGCCCTGGTCGTCCAGGGCGGCCCGGGCACCGGCAAGACGGTCACCGCCCTGCACCGCGCCGCCTACCTGCTGTACACCCACCGCGCGGTGCTGGAGCGGCGCGGCGTCCTGGTCCTCGGCCCCAACCCGGCGTTCCTGCGCTACATCGACCAGGTGCTGCCCGCGCTCGGCGAGACCGAGGTGGTGCTGCGCACCGTCGGCGAGCTGTTCCCCGGGGTGCGGGCCACCGCCGAGGACGAGCCTGCCGCCGCGGTGGTCAAGGGCGGGCCGTGGATGGCGGACGCGGTCCGGCGCGCCGTCGAGGCCCATCAGCGGCTGCCCGCCGGCGACCTGCTGCTCGGCGAGGGCCTGCGGCTGCCCCGCCGGGTCTGCGCCGAGGCCCGGCGGGCCGCGCGCGGACTGCGCCTGCCGCACAACGCGGCCCGCGCGTTCTTCCTGCGCACCCTGCTCGACGCCCTCGCGGTGGCGCAGGCGCTCACCCTCGGCCGCCCGTACGACGAGGAGGAGGCCCGCTACGCGCCCGGCGAACTCTGGGCGCAGCCCGGGATCCGCACCGGGCTCGACGCCCTCTGGCCGATCCTGACGCCCCGCCGGCTGGTCGACCGGCTGCTCTCCGAACCGGCCCTGCTGGCCGTCGCGGCCCCCGGCCTCTCCCCCGCAGAACGCGCCGCCGTCCTGCGCCCGGCCGGCGCGCCGTGGACCACCGGGGACGTCCCGCTGCTCGACGAGGCGGCGGAGCTCCTCGGCGAGGACGGCGGCGCGGTCCGGGCCCGGTCCCGCGCCGCCGAGCGGACGCTGGAGGAGGAGCTGGCCTACGCCGAGGGCGTGCTCACCGTCACCGGCCAGCGGGACGACGCCACCCTGGACGCCGGGCTGCTCGCCGAGCGGTTCCGCGACACCGGCCCGGAGCGCACCACCGCCGAGCGCGCCGCCGACGACCGCACGTGGGCGTACGGGCACGTGGTGGTCGACGAGGCGCAGGAGCTGTCCGCGATGGCCTGGCGCGCCGTGCTGCGCCGGGTGCCGACCCGCTCGCTGACCATCGTCGGCGACCTCGCCCAGACCGCCTCTCCGGCCGGGGCCCGGTCGTCCTGGGCCGAGGTCCTGGACCGCGAACTGCAGGGCCGCTGGCGCGAGGAGCGGCTCACCGTCAACTACCGCACCCCGGCCGCGATCATGGCGCCGGCGGCGGCGGTGCTGCGCGCCCACGCGCCCGGCCAGGAGCCGCCCGAGGCCGTCCGGGAGACCCCCGATCGCCCGCACGTCCTGCCCGTCCCGGACGGCGACTACGCCGCGGCCCTGGCCGCCCTGCCCGCGGGCCCCGGCACCCTCGGGGTGATCGCGCCGGACGCCGACGCCGCCGCCCTGGGCGCGCTGACCGTCCGGGCGGCCAAGGGCCTGGAGTTCGACGCGGTCGTCCTGGTCGACCCGGCCGCCCTGCTCGCCCAGGGGGCGGCGGACCTCTACGTCGCCCTCACCCGCGCGACCCGGCGCCTCACCCTGCTCCACCACACCCCGCTGCCGCCCGTCCTCGCGGCGGCCCTGACGGCGCGGCCGAGCCCGGAGGCACGGCCGGCCGGCGGCTAGCTAGGCGGTACGCCCGCTGAGGACCGGAAGGACCTGGACGCAGATCGAGTGCAGCGCCGCGCGCTGCTCGCCGCTCAGGCGCTCGAAGGCCTGGTGGGTGCGGCCCATCTCGCCGCGGATCCGCGCCAGGATCTCCCGGCCCTGCTCGCTGATGACCACGATCTTGACCCGCCGGTCGCCCGCCGAGGCCTCCCGGCGGGCCAGGCCCAGCGCCTCCAGCCGGTCGACGATCCCGGTCACGTTGGAGGCGTCGCAGCCGAGCCGCCCGGCCAGCGCGCGCATCGGCACCGGCTCCTGGACGGCTCCGAGCGCCTTGGCCTGCGAGGAGGAGAGGCCGTGCCGGGCCGCGGCGGCCGCGAAGTCCTGGAAGTACGCACCACCGACGGCGGCCAGCGCCTCCATCAGCTGGGCGTTGGTCGGTACCGAAGTGGTCGTCGTCGAACCCATGAGGATCAGCCTACGACCGACTGCTTCAGTAACTCAAGATTTGAGCACGGCAAAGGTCCGGCGGTTGAACCGCCGGCCCGGGAAGACCCTCCGCTCAGAGCACCAGCTGGTCGAACAGCCGCCGAAGCTCGGTGTCCGGATCGGCGGTCAGCCCCGTGTGCACCGGCCCCGGCTGCACCACCGCGCTGCGCGGCGCGGTGAGCCAGCGGAACCGCTGCCCCGGGCTGTCCGCCGCGGCCGGACCGGCCGAAGGACCGCCCGCGCAGACCGCCTCGATCCCCTGCAGCGCCCTCCGCACCGCGGCCACGTCGGCGACCGGGTCCAGCGCCAGCAGCCGCGCCTGGTCCAGGTGCGTCCGCGCGGCCAGGTGGGGGCCCTGCCGGCAGTACAGCAGCACGCCCACGTTGACGCACTCGCCGCGCTCCACCCGGGGCACCGCCCGGATCACCGCGTACTCGTAGTCCTGCAGCTCGGCCCGGCCGGACAGCGCCGACCGCGCCGCTCCGGGGACCCGCTGCTCCGCCGAGCCCCGGTCGGACGGCCCGGAGCCGGCGGACCAGGAGTCGCCGGACCAGGAACCGCTCGACCAGGAGCCGCCGAACTCCGAGCCGGACAGCCGCGACTCGGACAGCCCGTGGTCGGACAGCCCGTGGTCGGACGGGCCGGACAGGCGGGAGTCGGTCATGCGGACACCTCCGGCAGCCAGTCGCGCGGACCGGCCAGTCGCTCGGTCAACCGGGCCCGGTACGCCTCGCGCACCGCCCCGGGCGAGTCGAACCCGGGCTCGTCCGCCAGCCAGACGTCCGGGATCTGCGCCACCGCCTCCTCGATCGCGGCCTCCGCCAGCGGGGCGAGCGCCTTGTCGGCCGCGAGCAGGTCCGGCTCCGCGCCCCGCAGTGCGTGGTCGGAGGCGTCGTACGGACGGCGGGTCCAGTCGCCGGCGCCCGCCCAGTGGTGGTGGAAGATCAGGCTCGCGCCGTGGTCGATCAGCCGCAGGCCGCCCGTGGCGACCAGCAGGTTGGGGTTGCGCCAGGAGCGGTCGACGTTGCCGATCAGCGCGTCGAACCAGAGCACCTGCCCGGCCAGCCCGGCGTCCACCTCGAAGCAGATCGGGTCGAAGTTGAGCGCGCCGCTGACGAAGGCCATGCCCAGGTTGAGCCCGCCGCTGGCGCGCATCTGGTCCTGGATCCGCGGATCCGGCTCGCTGCGGGCCAGCACCGGGTCCAGGTCCACGGTCACCAGCTCCGGCACGGGCAGGCCGAGCCGCCGGCCGAGCTCGCCGGCCAGCACCTCCGCGACCAGCGCCTTGCGGCCCTGCGCCGCGCCGACCCATTTCAGCGCGTAGAGCCGCCGGTCGTCGGCCTCGACCAGGCCCGGCATCGAGCCGCCTTCTCGCAGTGGCGTCACATAACGGACCGCCGTCACCTCGGGGAGCACGCCGGACAGCCTATCGGGCATATGCACGCGGCGGGTGTCGCCCGGCGCGCTCGCCCGCCCGGGTCGCCCCGGTGGCAGCCCCGGCTGCTCCGTGCGAGTGTGGCGGACAGTAATCGGGGCACCCGACGGCCACGACCCGCAGCGCGACGGCTGCGCCGTGAGGTACCGACCTGCACTGTGAGGGACGCACGATGGAACGAGCCCGGATCCTGATCGTGGGCGGCGGCTTCGCCGGACTGGAGTGCGCGCGCCGCCTGGAGCGCAAGCTCTCCCCCGCGGAGGCGGAGATCTCCCTGGTCACCCCGTTCGGCTACCAGCTCTACCTGCCGCTGCTGCCGCACGTGGCGGCCGGGGTGCTGACCCCCCAGTCGGTGGCCGTCTCGCTGCGCCGCTCGCTGCGGCGCACCCACATCGTCCCCGGCGGCGCGATCGGGGTGGACCCGGCCGCCAAGGTCTGCGTGGTGCGCAAGATCACCGACGAGGTGGTCGCGCAGAGGTACGACTACCTGGTGCTGGCCCCCGGCAGCGTCACCCGCACCTTCGACATCCCCGGCCTGACCGACTACGCGCGCGGCATGAAGACGCTCGCCGAGGCGGCCTACGTCCGCGACCACGTGATCGCCCAGCTGGACCTCGCCTCGGCCAGCACGGACCAGAAGGAGCGCGAGTCCCGGCTGCAGTTCGTGGTGGTCGGCGGCGGCTACGCGGGCACCGAGACCGCCGCCTGCCTGCAGCGGCTCACCACCGCGGCCGCGAACCGCTACCCGCGGCTGGACGCCAAGCAGATCAAGTGGCACCTCATCGACATCGCGCCCAAGCTGATGCCCGAACTGGGCGACGCCCTCGGCACCGCCGCCCTGGAGGTGCTGCGCGAGCGCGGCATCGAGGTGTCGCTGGGCGTCTCGGTGGCCGAGGTCGGCGCCGAGTCGGTCACGTTCACCGACGGCCGGGTGCTGCCCTGCCGGACGCTGATCTGGACGGCCGGCGTCGCGGCGAGCCCGCTGATCGCCACCCTGGACGCCGAGACGGTGCGCGGCCGGATCGCGGTGACGGCGGAGATGCGGGTGCCGCAGTTCGAGGGCGTCTTCGCGCTCGGCGACGCCGCCGCCGTGCCGGACCTCTCCAAGGGCGACGGCGCGGTCTGCCCGCCGACCGCCCAGCACTCGGCCCGCCAGGGCAAGGCGGCGGCCAACAACGTGATCGCGGCGCTGCGCAACCAGCCGCTGGAGCCGTACTACCACAAGGACCTGGGCCTGGTCGTGGACCTCGGCGGCAAGGACGCGGTCTCCAAGCCGGTCGGGGTGGAGCTGCGCGGCGTACCGGCCCAGCTGGTGGCCCGCGGCTACCACCTGATGGCGATGCGCACCAACGCGGCGAAGTTCCGGGTCGGCGCCAACTGGCTGCTCAACGCGACCGCCGGCGACGACTTCGTGCGGACCGGCTTCCTCGCCCGCCAGCCCGCCCGGCTGCGCGACTTCGAGTACACCGACGCCTATCTGACGAAGGACCAGGTCAGGGAGCACGCCCAGGCCCTGCTCGCCAAGGGCTGACCGGCCCCGGCCGTCTCCCCTCCCGCGCGCGGCGGGAGGGGAGACGGCCGCCGGCCGCTCCGGACCGCCGGCGGCCGCCCGGTGCCGCCGTCAGATCAGCCGCGACGCCGTACCGTCCGCGCCGGGCCCGGCGGTGCCGTCCGCCCCGCCCAGCACCGCCGCCAGGTCCCCGGCCAGCCGCCGGGCGTCCGCCGGGTCCAGCCGCGCGACGGTGATCCGCAGCCCGGGCGGCGACTGCAGCCGGTAGCGCGCGCCGGGCGCCGCGACCCAGCCGCGCTGGACCAGCGCGGCGAGCGCGACGGCCTCGTCCGGCACCGGCACCCAGACGTTCAGCCCGCTCGCCCCGTGCGCCGCGATCCCCCGTTCGGCCAGCGCGCCGATCAGCGCCTCCCGGCGCTCCCGGTAGGCGGCGGCCACCCGCGCGACCGGCGCCGCGTCGGCGCGCCACAGCGCGGCCACCGTGTGCTGGAGCAGGTGGCTGACCCAGCCCGCCCCCAGCCGCTGGCGCCCGAGCACCCGTCCGACGGTGTCCGCGTCCCCGACCGCGACCGACAGCCGCAGGTCCGGCCCGTACGCCTTGGCCGCCGAGCGCACCACCGCCCAGTGCGTCGACCCCGCCCCGGCCAGCGGGTGGTAGGGCTGGTCGACGATGCCCTGGCCGTGGTCGTCCTCGATCAGCAGCACCCCGGGGTGGCCGGCCAGCACGGCGCGCAGCTCCGCGGCCCGCCCGGCGGTGAGCGCGGCGCCGGTCGGGTTCTGCGCCCGGCTGGTGACGACCACCGCCCGCGCGCCGCCGTCCAGGGCCTCGGCGAGCGAGGCGGGCAGCGGGCCGGCGTCGTCGAGCCGGACCGGCACGGTGCGCAGGCCGAGCGCCGGCAGCAGGTCGAGCAGGCTTCCCCAGCCCGGGTCCTCGACGGCGACGGCGTCGCCGGGGCGCAGCCGGGTCGCCAGGATCCGCTCGATGGTGTCCAGCGAGCCGGAGGCGACGGCGATCGGCCCGGACGGCAGGCCGTCGGCGGCGAAGGCCGCGCCGGCCAGGGCGAGCAGCCCGGGGTCGGCGGCCGGGTCTCCGTAGCGGACCGGGGCGCGGCGGGCGGCCTCGGCGGCGGCCGCGAGGGCCGCGGTGAGGTCGGGGAGCAGCGCGGGGTCGGGGTTGCCGTCGGCCAGGTCGCGGGCGTGCGGCGGCACCGGCAGCCGGATCTGGTCGCGCGGGGTGTGGGCGGGGCGCGGGCGGATCCGGCTGCCCTTGCGGCCGGCGGTCTCGATCACGCCGCGGTCGCGGAGCAGGCGGTAGGCGGCGGCCACCGTGTTGGGGTTGACGCCGAGTTCGGCCGCGAGGTCGCGCAGCGGCGGCAGCGGCGTCCCGGGCGCGAGGTGGCCGGCGCTGACGCCCCGCTCGATCTCGGCCGCGATATCGCTGGCACGCCGCCCGGTGATCCGATAGTCTCCTAGCACAAAACAGATTATGCACTAGTACATAGAGGTTGTCATGTCGACCACGCCGGACGGCGACACGTCCTATCCCCGCACCCCGCGCACGACCCCCACCCGCTACAAGGACCGCGCCACGTGGGAGCGCGAGGCGATCCACGCGATCCTGGACGCCACCTACCTCTGCCACCTCGGCTTCGTCGCCGACGGGGCGCCGGTCGTGCTGCCCACCATCCACGCCCGGGTCGGGGACCGCCTCTACGTGCACGGCTCCACCGGCAGCCGACCGCTGCGCGGAGCCGGGGGCGGGCAGGGCCTGCCGGTCTGCGTCACCGTCACCCTGGTCGACGCCCTGGTGCTGACCAAGTCGGCGTTCAACCACTCGGTCAACTTCCGCTCGGTGGTCGCCCACGGCACCGCGCACCAGGTCACCGACCCCGAGGAGCTGACGGTCGCGCTCGACGCGCTGGTCGACCAGGTGGTCCCGGGCCGCTCCGCCGAGGTGCGCCCGGCCAACGCCAAGGAGCTCGCCGCCACCGCCGTGATCCGCCTCGACCTCGACGAGGTCTCCGCCAAGTCCCGGGCCGACCTCGCCGACGACGACCCCGAGGACCTCGCCCTGCCGTACTGGGCCGGCGTCGTCCCGGTCACCACCGGCTACGGCACGCCCGTGCCGGACGCCTCGACCGCCGTACCGCTGCCCGCGAACCTCGCCGCGCTCACCGCCGCGCCCGACGCCTGACCGGAGGCCCCCGATGCTGATCCGCTCCTGGGACCGGGGCGACGAGGACGAGTGGCGCGCCTGGCTCGCCGAGGGCCGCGACTTCGGGCTGCTCGCCGCCAACGGCGGGCCCGGCCACGGCCCCGTGCTGGTGCCGACCCACTTCCTCCTGGACGCCGACCGCGGCGAGATCCTGGTCCACCTGGCCGCGCCCAACCCGCTGCTCGCGGCCGTCCGGGCGGACCCGGAGGTCACCCTCGCGGTCACCGACGACTACGCCTACGCCCCCGGCCACTGGCGCGGCGCGCCCGGCACCCCGACCAGCCTCTACGCCTCCGTGCAGTTCCACGCCACCGCCGCGCTGGTCGAGGACGCGGCCGGCAAGGCCGAGATCCTCAACCGCCAGCTGGCCCACTTCCAGCCCGAGTCCCCGCAGCTCCGGGTCGCCCCCGGCGAGGGCGAGCTCGGCCGCCTGCTGCCCGGCCTGACCGGGCTGCGGCTGGCGGTCCGCGAGGTGCGCGCCAAGTTCAAGTACGACGACAAGAAGCCGGTGGACGAGCAGCTCGCGCTGGCCGACCGGCTCGCCGAACGCGCCCGCCCCCTGGACGCCGCCGCCCGCGCCCAGCTGCTGCGCCGCAGCGGACGCCGGACGGCGCGCACCGCGGCCCCCGCGCCCGGCACCCGCGCGTCCACCTGACGCACCGTCACCCGTTCGGCCCAGTCGCCGCGACGCGGGCCCCCCGGCGCTGATCGAATGTGAGACGAACCCTGCCCGCTCGGCCGTGCGGGCGGGACCGTCGACCCCGGGGAGCGCGCGTGTCGAGTACCCACACCCATCCGGCTTCGGGCGAGGCGCACCTCGGGCACGTCGTGTTCATCTCCGCCGCCGCCGCGATGGGCGGCTTCCTGTTCGGCTACGACAGCGCGGTGATCAACGGCGCGGTGACCGGCATCCAGAAGCACTTCGAGGTGGGCCACGGCACGACCGCGTTCGTGGTGGCCATCGCCCTGCTCGGCTCGGCCGCCGGAGCGGTCGCGGCCGGGCGGCTCGCCGACCACCTCGGCCGGGTGCGCACCATGCTGCTGGCCGCGTTCCTCTTCGCGGCCAGCGGCATCGGCTCGATGTTCCCGCCGAACATCGAGGCGCTGGCCACCTGGCGGGTGGTCGGCGGCGTGGCGATCGGCATCGCCTCGGTGATCGCCCCGACCTACATCGCCGAGGTCGCGCCGACCGCCTACCGCGGCCGGCTGGCCTCCTTCCAGCAGATGGCGATCGTGCTCGGCATCACCGTCTCCCAGCTCGCCAACTGGGCGCTCAACCAGGCCGCCGGCGGCGAGTCCACCGGCCACCTCGGCGGCGTCCAGGCCTGGCAGTGGATGCTCGGCGTGGAGGCGATCCCGGCCCTCGTCTACGGGCTGATGGCGCTGGCGATCCCGGAGTCGCCGCGCTACCTGATCGCCGACCACCGGGAGGAGCAGGCCCGCCGGGTGCTGAAGGAGGTCGAGGGCGAGGACGTCGACCTCGACGCCCGGGTGGCCGAGATCCGCGCGGTGCTGGAGTCCGCCCGCAAGCCGCGGCTCAAGGACCTGCTGGGCGGCCGGCTCGGTCTGCTGCCGATCGTCTGGGTCGGCATCGGCGCCTCGGTGTTCCAGCAGTTCGTCGGCATCAACGTGATCTTCTACTACTCCTCCTTCCTCTGGCAGTCGGTCGGCATCAACGAGTCCAACTCGCTGCTGATCAGCCTCTCCACCTCGATCATCAACGTGATCGGCACGGTGGTCGCGATGGCCCTGGTCGACCGGATCGGCCGCAAGCCGCTCGCGCTGGCCGGCTCGGCGGGCATGGCCGCCGCGCTGGGCACCGCCGCCTGGGCCTTCTCCTACCGGGAGGGCACCGGCGACGCCGCGACCCTGGACAACACCCACGCGGTGGTCGCGCTCATCGCCGCGCACGTCTTCGTCTTCTGCTTCGCCTTCTCCTGGGGCGTGGTGGTCTGGGTACTGCTCGGCGAGATGTTCCCGAACCGGATCCGCGCGCTCGCGCTGTCCGTCGCCGCCTCCGCCCAGTGGATCGCCAACTGGGCGATCACCGTCAGCTTCCCCGACCTCGCCGACTGGAACCTGTCGGCGACCTACGTCATCTACGCGGCCTTCGCGCTGCTCTCCATCCCCTTCGTGGCCTTCTGCATCAAGGAGACCAAGGGCCGCGCCCTGGAGGAGATGGGCTGACCCGGCGGGCCCGCGCCGCCCCTCCCCCCGGCGGGCCGACGGGCCCCGCCGTTCCACGCCCCCGGCCACCGACCCGCCGCCGTGCCCGGCGGCCCGTCCCCCGAGAGGAAGCCATGCCTGACCAGGGCGGCTCCCGGCAGAACGTGACCTTCCCGAGCAACGGCCGCCAGGCCCACGGCTACCTGGCCCGCCCGCCGCAGGGCGTCGGCCCCGGCCTGGTGGTGGTCCAGGAGTGGTGGGGACTGACCCCGTACCTGGCCGGCGTGGCCGACCGGTTCGCCGCCGAGGGCTTCACCGTCCTCGCGCCGGACCTCTTCGGCGGCGCGACCACCCACGACAGCGCCGAGGCCGCCCGGCTCAAACGCGAACTGCCGGTCGGACAGGCGGTGCGGGACCTGCGCGGCGCGGTCGACCTGCTGCTCGGCCTGGAGGGCGTGGTCGGCGACGCGGTCGGCGTGGTCGGCTTCTGCATGGGCGGCGGCTTCGCCCTGCTGCTGGCCGCCGCCGAGGGCGACCGGGTCGCCGCCGCGGTCCCCTTCTACGGCCTGCCGCCCGATCCGGACTTCGAGTACCGGGGCCTGACCGCGCACGTCCTCGGCCACTACGGCGAGCACGACCGCGCGATCCCGATGGCCGCCGCGGACGAGGCCGCGATCCGGATCGGCGAGGCCACCGACGTCCGCCCGGAGATCCACTTCTACCCGGCCGGGCACGCCTTCATGAACGAGGAGAACCTGCTCGGCACCTACGACCCGCTGCAGGCCGAGATCGCCTGGCGGCGCACCCTCACCTTCCTCTGGGCCCATCTCGGCTGAGCCCGGAGGCCGCCCGGCCGGAACCCCCACCGGGCTGAGAATCGGATGGACACGGACCATCCGCCCCGGCATAGTCACGGGGTGCAGAGCCAACCCCCGCCTCCGGCCACCGCCCGCCTCGCCTGGGCGAGCCGCAACTTCCGGATCCAGACCGCCGCCACCGTGGTCAGCGGCGTCGGCAACGCCGGAGCCCCGATCGCCATGGCCTTCGCCGTCCTGGACAACGGCGGCTCCACCGGCGACGTCGGCTACGTCACCGCCGCCCGGCTGCTGCCGACCGTCCTGCTGCTGCTGGTCGGCGGCGCCCTCGCCGACCGGCTGCCGCGCCACCACGTCATGGTCGCCGCCAACGTGTTCAGCGCCGTCTTCCAGGGCGCCCTCGCCGCCCTGGTGCTGACCGGCGAGCCGGCCCTCTGGCAGCTGATGCTGCTCTCGGCCGGCGCCGGAGCGGGCTACGCCCTCTACGCCCCCGCCGCCGGCGGCATGATCATGGAGAGCGTCGCCCCCGAGCACGCCGCCCGTGCCTTCTCGGTGTACCGGATGGGCTTCAACGGCTCGCAGATCGGCGGCGCCGCACTCGGCGGCGCGCTGACCGCCGCCGTCGGCGCCGGCTGGGTGCTCGCCCTGGACACGGTCTGCTTCCTGGCCGCCGCCGCGCTGCGCTTCCTGCTGGAGCCGCAGGCCCCCACCGCCCCGGCCGAGGGCGGCGGCATGCTCCGCGACCTGCGCGAGGGCTGGCAGGAGTTCGCCTCCCGCCGCTGGCTCTGGGTGATCGTCCTCCAGTTCTCCGTCCTGGTCGCCTGCGTCGGCGCGGTCGAGGCGGTGTACGGGCCGGCCGTCGCGAAGGAGCGGCTCGGCGGGGCCCAGGCCTGGGGCCTGGCGATGGCGGCCTACGGCATCGGCCTGGTCGCCACCGGCGTGCTGATGGCCCGCTGGCAGCCGCGCCGGATCCTGCTGGTCGGCAACTGGGGCGTCTTCCTGTTCGGCCTGCCCGCGGTCGCCCTCGCGGCCTCCGCCCCGCTGCCGGTGCTCTGGGCGTCGATGTTCCTCTCCGGCGTCGGCGTCACCGTCTTCGGCGTCAACTGGATGATCGCCCTGCAGCAGGAGATACCCCCCGAGGCGTTCTCCCGGGTCATCGCCTACGACGAACTGGGCTCGCTGTCCCTCGCCCCGCTGGGCACCGCGCTCGCCGGCCCGGTCGCCGACCGGCTCGGCCTGTCCGGCGCGCTCTGGTCCTGCGCGGTGATCTCCCTGGCGCTCAGCGCCGCCGTGCTGCTGGAGCCGGAGGTCCGCCGGCTCTCCCGGCGCCGCGCCGCCCCGGACCCGGTGGAGCCCGCCGACCCGCACCCCGCCGACCCGCACCCGGCCCCCGCCGCCACCGCCACCGCCACCGCCACCGCCACCGCCACCGGCTGAACGCGCCGGGCGCACCGCGTGCGCCCCCGTGTGCGCCCTCCGGCGGGCAACCGCCCGAGGGCGCGGCACGTCCGACCAGGTGACGACGGATGAGACCTGGGGGACACCCGATGCCCAAGCCACTGCTGTTCCTGGACGTCGACGGCGTGCTCAACCCGGTCTGCCCCGGACCCGAGGCCGACTTCGACGCCCACACCCTGTTCGGCTACACCGTGCTGCTCTCCGCCCGGCACGGCGCCTGGCTGCGCGAGCTGGCCGAGAGCTACGAACTCGTCTGGGCGACCACGTGGGAGGAGCACGCCAACACCCACATCTCCCCCGCGATCGGCCTGCCCGAACTGCCCTTCGTCCGCTTCACCGGCTACGTCCCGCAGCCGGGCGACCCCCGCGTGCCGATCATGGAGCTGCTCTCCGCCCGCAAGTGGGCGCCGCTGCTGCGCCACGCCGCCGGCCGCCCCTTCGCCTGGGTCGACGACGTCATCCCGCCCCGGCTGGTCCGAAACTCCCTGCTGCGCCGCGACCGCCTGCTGCTCACCGTCGACCCGGGCCAGGGCCTGGAGCGCCACCACGTGGACCGGCTGCTGTCCCGCCCGCCGCGCCCGGGGGCGGTCTCCTCGCTCAGCCGGTGGGCAGCCAGCTGACGTGCCCGGCGAGCAGCGCGTACCCGACGAACGCCACCGTGTCGATCAGCGCGTGCGCCACCACCAGCGGCATCACCCGCCCCCACCGCCGGTACAGCAGGCAGAACACCGCGCCCATCACGATGTTGCCGACCAGCCCGCCGACCCCCTGGTACAGGTGGTACGAGCCGCGCAGCAGCGAACTCGCCGCCAGCGCCGCCGGCCACGACCAGCCCAGCTGCCCCAGCCGGCGCAGCAGGTAGCCGAGGACGACGACCTCCTCCAGGATCGCGTTCTGCCAGGCCGACAGCACCAGCACCGGGATCCGCCACCAGACCTCCGGCAGGCCGGACGGCGCGACGGTCAGGTTGTAGCCGGCCGCCTGCGAGGCCAGGTAGAGCGCCAGCCCCGACCCGCCGATCGCCGCCGCGACGGCCGCGCCCCGGCCGAGGTCGCCGAGTTTGCGGCGGAGGTCGAAGCCGAGCACCCGCAGCGACGCGCCCTCGCGCACCAGCAGGTAGCCGACCAGCACCACCGGCATCAGCCCGCGGCCGATGTAGTAGAGCTGCCAGACCAGGTCCAGCCAGGGCCGGCCGGGCGCGCGCGAGCCGTTCAGGGTGGCCACCTGCTGGCCCAGCCGGATCGTTTCGGTGAGCGAGCCGGTGAAGCTGATCAGCGCGCTGATGCCGCTCGCCCCGAGCGAGAGGCCGAGGACGATCAGCAGCTCCGCCCCGAGCAGGCGGCGGGTCGGCTTCACGGTCTCCGGTGCGGTCGGGACGGTCGTCACGGGGCTGCTCCAGCACGGGCGGCGGACGGGCGGCGCTCCGGGCCGGCGGACGGCCGTCGGCGGAGCGGAGCGATCATCCTTCCACAGCGCGCCCGGCGGGCCGGGGGCCCGGGGACGCGGGGGTCCTACCCCACCGGCCAGGTGTGCACCGGCTCGCCGCCCCGGCTGTGCTCCATGTACCGGCGGGTCATCGCCGCCAGCGCGGCGGGCCGCTCCATCCCGTACTGCTCGCACAGCCGGTGGAAGGTCGCGCTCTGCCAGGACGCGCCGTTGGTGCGGCGCAGGCAGCGCTGTTCGATGATGCCCAGGTAGCGGTCCCGGTCGGCCGGCTCGACGCCCCACGCGTCCAGGCCCTGGTACGCCATCGGCAGCAGCTCGTTGAGCACCAGGTCGACGGCGGACACCGTGGCCAGTCCGCCGCCGCGCCCGGCCCGGCCCTGCCGCGGCCACTGGAACACCGCGTCGATGCCGTACCGGGCCCCCTGCTGGAAGTTCTCGTCGGCCCGCTCGAACGGCAGCCTGGTCCAGATCGGCCGGGACTGCTCGGCCAGCACCCGCACCACGCCGTAGTAGAACGCGGCGTTGGCGAGCGTGTCGGCCACCGTCGGCCCGGCCGGCAGCGCCCGGTTCTCCACCCGCAGGTGCGGCACCCCGCCGCTGACGTCGTACACCGGCCGGTTCCAGCGGTAGATGGTGCCGTTGTGCAGCCGCATCTCGGCCAGCCGCGGCGCGCCGCCGGAGGCCAGCACCTTGGCCGGGTCCTCGTCGTCGCAGATCGGCAGCAGCGCCGGGAAGTACCGCAGGTTCTCCTCGAACAGGTCGTACGCCGAGTCCACCCAGCGCTCGCCGAACCAGGTGATCGGGCGCACGCCCTGGGCCTTGAGCTCCGCCGAACGGGTGTCGCAGGCCTGCTGGAAGAGCACCGGCCTGGTCTCGCGCCACAGCTCCCGGCCGAACAGGAAGGGCGAGTTGGCGCCGAGCGCGAGCTGCGGGCCGCAGATCGCCTGGGCGGCGTTCCACACCGGGGAGAACCGCTCCGGCGTCACCTGGAGGTGCAGCTGCAGCGAGGTCGCGGCGGCCTCGGCGACCATGGTGATCGACTCCAGCTGGAGGTGCTCGACGCCCTCGATGTCCAGCGTGATGTCCTCGCCCCGGGCGGCCAGGATCTGGTCGCTGAGCAAGCTGTACCGCTGGTTGTGGGACATCGCGTCGAGCCCGGTGTGGTCGAGCTCCAGGGTCGGCAGGATGCCGACCATCACGATCCGCGAGCCGGCCTCCGCGGCCCGCCGGTCGGCGTACTTCAGCCCGGTGTCGAGCTCCTCGCGCAGGTCCTCGAAGACGTGTCCGTAGAGCCGGTGCGGCGCGATGTTGACCTCGATGTTGAAACGGCCGAGCTCGGTCTGGAAGTCGGCGGAGCCGATCGCGGTGAGCACCTGGGCGTTGTTCAGCAGCGGCAGGCCCTGCTCGTCGGCCAGGTTGAGCTCGATCTCGACGCCGATGACGCCCTTCGGGCGGTCGAACCGGTCCTCGCGCAGCATCCGGCCGAGCGCGTCGAGGCAGGCCTGGAGCTTGCGCCGGTACATCTGCCGGTCCGACAGGTCCGCCCGGGTCGCCACGACCTTCTCGCCCATGGTCTCCTCCTCCTGAGCCGGCCGGCCCCCGACCGTGCAAGCATCATGCCCACCCCGAAGATCGATACCCGAGAGCTTCTATTGGCTTGCATTGCAAGGAAACTGATGCCGTTTCAGCGCATCTACCGACTTGCCCGGGGCCACCGCCTGTGATAAACAGGTCACCCTGCGCACCTGTTCGAGTAGAATTCGCACTGCGCCACGGCCCGGCCGGCCATCGCCGCGAGACCCCCGGCGACCACGGCCGCGCCGGCACCGCGATCCTGCCCAACCGGACAAGGCCCAGGTTCCGTCACCGCCGACGCACCAGCCAGCCATGCCGGTATGCCGCACTCGCACGCCGATCTCGCACGGAGAGGCGACCTTGCCATGACTCTGCAGACCCCACAGCCCCCGCCCAGTGCCCTGCGCGCGGTCCTCGCCGCGCTCGACTCGGAGACCGCGCTGCGCCAACCGGCCGCCGCCGCGCTGCGTCATCCGACCGGGCCGCTCCTCCCCGCGCACCCGCTCGCCGTCCACGTCCTGGAGGGACCGCGGGCCGAACTCTCCGCCGCCCGCCGGACGGGATGGCGCTTCCTCATCAAGGACGGCACCGAGGTGGCCGCCGCCGCCGAGGTGGTGCAGGGCGCCGAGGGCCACACCTTCTCGCACTTCACCGCCGGTCCGTACCTGGACTCCACGCTCCGGGCGCTGCGCGAGGCCTGGCAGCTCGCCCAGTCCGCCCGCTCCCGCTGCCAGCCGCGGCTGCTGACCTTCCCGGGGCAGTACGCGACGGCCCTGTGGCTGCACAGTCCGGACGGCGGCCCCGGCGCCGACCTGCTGATCCCGCTGGCCCCGGCGCCGATGGGCGTCACCGCGCACCGTGCCCACCCGGCCGCAGAGCTGCTGCCGCTGCTGGCGCGGACCCCCGTCGCCCGCGCCGCGGCCGCCCCCCGGCCGCTGCTGCTCGGCGCGCCGGACTCCGCCCCGCTCGCCTCCGGGGCGCTCTGAGGTCCCGTTCCCGGCCCGCCACCACCCGGACGGGCCATCCGGCATGGCCCGTCCGGGCCGTCCGCCGGATGGCCCGTCCGGCGCCGTCCCGGCCACTCGACCACCTGAACGGGTGATCTCTGGCCGGGGGTTGTGGCGCATGTCACGAAATCGCTGCGCGCGCGTCCGCAGATGCCGACACTGGGAACCAGCGTGGAAGGACCTCCTGTCCTACCCACTTGAGCGCCGGTCCACACCTGGCCCGGCGCCGGACAGGATCCGACCACCGCGGCGGCGCCCGTCGGCCACCGGCGGCACCGCATCACGGGGAGGATCGCAGAGCGAAGCGAGGGTACGCATGTGCCAGCACCGTCCTGAGTGTCCGTCGGCCGAGTCCGAGGACCGCGAGGCCGCCGTCCCGGTGGCCTGTCATCCGGAGCAGGGCTGGAGCCTGCTCTGCAACGGCGTCCTGCTGTTCGAGGACACCGGTGAACTGCTGCCCGACGGCCGGGTGATCGCCCCGCGCCGCCCGGCCGCGAGCGCGGTCTGAGCCGCCGGACCGCCACGGGGAGCGAACGCGACGGGCAGGGCCCCGGCGGACGGATCCGCCGGGGCCCTGCCGTGTGCCGTGCGCCGGTCAGACGCCGTACTCGTCCAGCGGCGGGCAGGAGCAGACCAGGTTGCGGTCGCCGTACGCGCCGTCGATCCGGCTGACCGGGGGCCAGTACTTGTCCGCCGGGTTCACGCCGGCCGGGAAGACCGCCTCCTGCCGGGTGTAGCCGTGCGCCCAGTCGCCGGCCAGGGTGGCGGCGGTGTGCGGGGCGTTGCGCAGCGGGTTGTCGTCCGCCGCCCAGGCGCCGGAGCCGACCTTCTCGATCTCGGCCCGGATCTCGATCATCGCGTCGCAGAACCGGTCGATCTCGTGCAGGTCCTCGGACTCGGTCGGCTCGATCATCAGCGTGCCGGCCACCGGGAAGGACATGGTCGGCGCGTGGAAGCCGTAGTCGATCAGGCGCTTGGCGATGTCGTCCACCGTCACGCCGGTCTCCTTGGTGAGCGGGCGCAGGTCGATGATGCACTCGTGCGCCACCAGGTCGCCGGGGCCGGTGTAGAGCACCGGGAAGTGCGGGGCCAGCCGCTTGGCGATGTAGTTGGCGTTCAGCACCGCGACCTGGGTGGCGCGCTTGAGGCCCTCGCCGCCCATCAGCCGGACGTACGACCAGGAGATCGGCAGGATGCCCGCCGAGCCCCACGGGGCGGCCGAGATCGGGCCGACACCGGTGGCCGGGCCGGCCTCCTCCTGGAGCGGGTGGTTCGGCAGGTACGGCGCGAGGTGCGCGCGCACCGCGACCGGGCCGACGCCCGGGCCGCCGCCGCCGTGCGGGATGCAGAAGGTCTTGTGCAGGTTCAGGTGCGAGACGTCCGCGCCGAACTTGCCCGGCTTGGCCAGGCCGACCAGCGCGTTCAGGTTGGCTCCGTCGACGTACACCTGGCCGCCGGCCTCGTGCACCAGGCCGCAGATCTCGGTGATCTGGGTCTCGTACACGCCGTGGGTGGACGGGTAGGTGACCATCAGCACGGCGAGGTTGTCGCGGTGCTGCTCGATCTTCGCCTTGAGGTCCTCGACGTCGACGTCGCCGTCGACCAGGGTCTTGACCACGACGACGCGCATGCCGGCCATCACCGCGGAGGCGGCGTTGGTGCCGTGCGCGGAGGACGGGATGAGGCAGACGTCGCGCCGGGTGTCGCCGTTGGCGTGGTGGTAGGCGCGGACGGCCAGCAGGCCGGCCAGCTCGCCCTGGGAGCCGGCGTTCGGCTGGAGGGAGACGGCGTCGTAGCCGGTCACCTCGACCAGCTGCTGCTCCAGCCCGCGGATCAGGGTGAGGAAGCCCTCGGCCTGGTCGACCGGAGCGAAGGGGTGCAGCTGGCCGAACTCCGGCCAGGTCACCGACTCCATCTCGGTGGTCGCGTTGAGCTTCATGGTGCAGGAGCCCAGCGGGATCATGCCGCGGTCCAGCGCGTAGTCCCGGTCCGACAGGCGGCGCAGGTAGCGCAGCATGGCGGTCTCCGAGCGGTAGCTGTGGAAGACCGGGTGGGTCAGGTACTCGTCCTCGCGCAGCAGCGCGGCGGGCAGCGCGTCGGCGTTCTCCGCGACCTCGACGCCCTCGACGCCGAACGCGGCCCAGACGCCCGCCAGGTGCTCGCGGGTGGTGGTCTCGTCGGTGGAGACCGAGATCCGGTCCGCGCCGTCCTGGAAGACGTTGATGCCGTTGGCGCGGGCGGCGGCGGCGATCTCGGCGGCGCGGCCCGGGACGACGGCGGTGACGGTGTCGAAGAACTCGCCGTGCAGCAGCTCCACACCGCCGGCCCGCAGGCCCTCGGCGAGGGCGGCGGCGTAGCGGTGGGTGCGGCGGGCGATGGCGGCCAGGCCGTCCGGGCCGTGGTAGACGGCGTACATCGAGGCCATCACGGCGAGCAGCACCTGGGCGGTGCAGATGTTGCTGGTGGCCTTCTCGCGGCGGATGTGCTGCTCGCGGGTCTGCAGGGCCAGGCGGTAGGCGCGGTTGCCGTCGGCGTCGACGGAGACGCCGACCAGGCGGCCGGGCAGCGAGCGGGCGTACTCGGCGCGCACCGCGAGGTAGCCGGCGTGCGGGCCGCCGAAGCCCATCGGCACGCCGAAGCGCTGGGAGGTGCCGCAGGCGAGGTCGGCGCCCAGCTCGGCCGGGGACTTCAGCAGGGTGAGGGCGAGCAGGTCGGCGGCGACGGCGACGATCGCGCCCAGGCCGTGGGCCTGCTCGATCAGCGGGGCGAGGTCGCGGACCACGCCGGTGGCGCCGGGGTACTGGAGCAGCACGCCGAAGACGCCGCGCTCGGCGATCTCGGCCGGGATGCCCTCGGACAGGTCGGCGACGACCACCTCGACGCCGGTGGGCACGGCGCGGGTGTTGATCACCGCGACGGTCTGCGGCAGGGTCTCGGCGTCGACCAGGAAGACACCGCCCTTGACCTTGGTGACGCGGCGGGCCAGGGCCATCGCCTCGGCGGCCGCGGTGCCCTCGTCCAGCAGGGAGGAGCCGGAGGTGGGCAGGCCGGTCAGGTCGGAGACCAGGGTCTGGAAGTTGAGCAGCGCCTCCAGGCGCCCCTGCGAGATCTCCGGCTGGTACGGGGTGTACGCGGTGTACCAGGCCGGGTTCTCCATGACATTGCGCAGGATCACCGGCGGGGTGTGGGTGCCGTAGTAGCCCAGGCCGATCATCGGCGTGAGCACGGTGTTGCGGTCGGCCAGCTCGCGCAGTTCGGCGAGGACCTGGGCCTCGCTGCGGCCGGCGGGCAGGTCGAGCGCGGTGATCGAGCGGATCGCCTCGGGGACGGCGGCGGTCGCCAGCTCGTCCAGCGAGCCGTAGCCGACCTGGGCCAGCATCTTCTCCTGCGCGGCGGCGTCGGGGCCGATGTGGCGGGTCTCGAAGGGGCTGGCCTGTTCGAGCTCGGTGAGGGTCGCGGGGGTGGTGGGGCGTCCCGAGTTCGGCTGGGCGTTCATGGTGGTCGAGGCCTCCTGGTCACGGACCGGCGGGGGTGCGCACGCCGGGCGCCTCGCCGTTGCGGACAACAGCGGAGCGGACCGGTCGGACGAACCCGACAGGCCTCCCCCTCTGTCATCGGGACCTGAGAGCTTCGCCCGCGCGGAGCGCCGTGGGACGCCCCGCCGGCTTGCACCGTCGGTGAGGGTGGGGTCCGCCGGCTCCCTCGCCCGCGATCCTGCCCTGCTTTCCAGAGTGACCTATCCCGCACGGTACGGATGCCTGAGAGATTCCGGGGAGGAGTTGCTCCTTCGGCGCCCCGACCAGCGGCTTCCGCTGTCGGGGACTCTCCCGAGCGGGCTCGGCGGTCGCGCCCAGGGTACCAGCGGGAGGCGCCGCGATCACGGGTGCGTCAGGTCCTTCGGCGACTTCGCGGCTGACGGCGGCGGTGACCCGGCCGGCTCAGCCCCGGGCCCGTCCGGCCGCACCCCGCTCGCGCACGTCCGGTTCATGGCATTTGGTGTGAAGTGGCACTGTCCCGCGGGCGTTCCGCGAGCTCACCGCACTGGAGGAGAAAGAGTGCAGACCGACATCGACCCCCGGGACCTCATCGGCCACAAGGCGGTCGACCGCAACGGGGACAAGATCGGCACCATCGACGAGGTGTACCTGGACGACGCCAGCGGCCGCCCCGAATGGGCCGCCGTCCGGACCGGCATCTTCGGCCGGGACGCCTTCGTCCCCCTGACCACGAGCGAGTTCTCCGGCGAGGAGCTCCGGGTGCCCTACGACAAGTCCCTGGTGAAGGAGTCACCGGACTTCGGCGTGGGCCAGCACCTGTCGCCCGCCCAGGAACTCCAGCTCTACCGCTACTACGGCCTGGACACCCCGGCGGACGGACGGCCGTCGCCGGGCGAGGGCCCGGGGGCGGAACCGGCCGACCTCGACTTCGGCACCACCGCGGGCGCCGGCACCGCGGCGCTGCACGCGCCCGCCGCGAACCGGACGGGCCCGGCCAACGGGACGGGCGCGACCAACGGCACCGGCGCGGACCGCCCGGCCAAGCAACTCACCTTCCACCGGGCAGCCGACCTCGGCAAACCGGCCGACCCCACCCCGGAGGCCCCCGTGCGGCACCTCGCCACCCCTGCGCCCGTCACCCCCGCGGCGCCCGGCACCCCCGCTCCGCCCGCTCCCACCACTCCCGCCCCCGTCGCCGCCGCTCCCGCCGCTCCCAGCGCGGCGCCCGCCCCGCCTCCGCCGGCCGTCGAACCGCTGCCGCAGCCTCAGCCTCAGCCGCGGGCGGCCCGGACGGAGGGCGGCCCGACCGACCCCGCCCCCACCCGCCCGGTGGAGATCACCTGCCGCGAGGAGCGCCTGGACGTCACCACCGAGTGGCACGTCATCGGCACCGCCAGACTGCGCAAGTACGTGACCACCGAACAGGTGGAGCGCCGGGTCCCGGTGGTCCACGAGCGGGTCCGGGTCGAACGGATCCCGGTCGGCGAGGCCGAGCGCGCCGCGCTGGACGAGAAGGAGATCGCCGACGCCGTGGAGGAGATCACCCTCCGTGAGGAGCGCCCGGTGGTCCGCAAGTACCTGGCGCCGCTCGAAAGGGTCCGCCTGGTGGTCGAGCGGTACACCACCGAGGAGGTGGTCCGCGAGGAGCTTCGGCGCGAGCAGGTCGAGATCCACGACGACTCCCCGGCCGCCCCGACCGCGCCGCCGCCCGCCCGCCCGGTGCCGGCCCGCCCGCTCGCCTGACCCTCTCCCCCACCACCCCGGGGCCCCGGCCGCCACGGCCGGGGTCCTTCCTTTTTACCAAGGCTTAACTTATGGATATTTGACACACTGAAGTATCTCCCTGCATGGTTACTTCAGTTCATTCACTATGTACGGGAGGAAGCAACCGTGAGTGAGGCACCACAGCCCACCACCGCGGCCGAGAAGCAGAGCAGCGCCCGGGTCCTGCCGGCCCTCATCCTGGCGATGCTGTCGTTCAGCGTGGTGCAGACCGCGGTCGTCCCGATCCTGCCCTCGCTCGCCAGGGAACTGAGCGTCTCGGGCTCCAGCATCACCTGGCTGATGACGGCCAACCTGCTGTCCGCCGCCGTGCTGACCCCCCTCCTCGGGCGCTTCGGCGACCTGCGCGGCCGCAAGCCGATGCTGCTGATCTCCCTCGCCGGCCTGGTCGCCGGCTCCGCCCTCGCGGTCTCCACCCACTCCTTCACCTGGCTGGTCGTCGCCCGCGTGCTGCAGGGCGCCGGCGGTGGCGTGCTGCCGCTCGCCATCAGCATCGTCCGCGACGAGCTGCCCAAGCAGAAGGTGACCGGCGGCGTCGCCGCCATCAGCGCCTCGATGGGCGTCGGCAGCGGCCTCGGCCTGGTCGCCACCGGCCTGCTGCTGGAGCACTGGAGCTACAAGTCGATCTTCTGGATGGGCCTGGTCTTCGGCCTGATCGCGGTCGCCCTGGTCGCCCTGCGGGTGCCCACCGACCCGGTCACCGACAAGGACGGCGGCGCCGACCCGCTCGGCGCGCTCACCCTCGCCGCCTGGCTCTCCGCCCTGCTGGTCGCGGTCAGCCAGGGCAACCACTGGGGCTGGACCTCCACCAGGACCCTCGGCCTGTTCGCCGTCGCCGCCGTGGTCGCCCTGATCTGGGGCGTCATCGAGGTCAAGGTCGCCCACCCGCTGGTCGACATGGCGATGATGTCCCGCCCGGCCGTCGCCTTCACCAACCTCGCCGGCCTGCTGATCGGCTTCGGCATGTACGGCTCCTTCATGGTCATCAGCAACTTCGCCCAGACCCCGGAGAAGCTCGCCCACTACGGCTTCACCGCCACCGTGCTGCACGCCGGCGTGATGCTGCTGCCCTCCGCCCTCGGCTCGATGGTCGCCGCCCCGCTCGGCGCCCTGCTGATCGCCCGCCGCGGCCCGCGCCCGCCGCTGGTCCTCGGCGGCGTCCTCGGCGCCGTCTCGATGGCCTACCTGGCCCTGCGGCACAGCCACGAGGGCGACATCTACCTCTCCTCGGCGATCTTCGGCCTCGGCATCGGCCTCGCCTTCTCGGCGATGCCCGCCTACATCAACGGCGCCGTCCCGGTCGAGCAGAGCGGCATCGCCAACGGCATGAACGCCGTGCTGCGCACCGTCGGAGGCGCGATCGGCACCGCCGTCATGGCCGCCATCCTCACCGGCGACACCATGAAGCTGCCGATCCCGGTCTCGCTGCCGACCCTGGACGCCTACCGGCACGCCTTCTGGACCGCCGCGGTGGTCTGCGTCGTCGCCGGCGCCGTCCCCTTCCTCATCCGCACCGTCAAGCCGGCCGCCGTCGTGACCGAGGGCAACCGGACGGCGGACCTGACCCCCGGCCGGAAGCCGGTGAAGACCGACGCCTGACGAGGCGTCCGACCCCGCGCCCAGGGACAGGGCGCGGGGACCGGACCCGGACGGTCGCCGAGGGCATCGCGACCGTCCGCGGCCCGGAACCGCACGCGGCCCCACCCGGCCCCCCTGCCGGGTGGGGCCGCTTCGCGTCCCGCCCCGGGCCTACTCCCCGTCCGCGTCCTCCCCCGACGCGACCGGCCACCCCTCGCGCAGCGGCAGCGGCCTGGCCGGCTCCAGCGCCGGGTCCTCGACCGCGAAGGTGCGCACCCGCCCCGGCCCGCTCCACGGCGTCTCGAAACGCACCGTCACCCGCCCCACGCCGCTGCCCTGCACCCACCCCGGCCCCAGCTCCGCGTGGCGCACGTCCTGCCCGGGCAGCCAGCGCCGCACCACCGCGGCCTCCTCCTCGGCCGCCTCCGGCTCCTCCTCCGGGCCGGCCCCGGCCGCCGCCGCGGCCTCCGCCTCCTCCCGGACGGCCTGGGCGAACAGGTCCTCCTGGGTGTAGTCGGCCAGCTGCGCCACGCCGACCCCCAGCAGCCGCACCCCGCCCGTGATGTCCACCTGCGAGACCAGCCGCCGGGCCGTCTCCACGATCACCGTCTCGTCGTCCGTCGGACCGCGCAGCGTCTCGGAGCGGGTCAGCGTCGAGAAGTCGAAGCGCCGGACCTTCAGCACCACCGTCCGCCCCGAGCGCCCGGCCCCGCGCAGCCTCCGCACGCAGCGCAGCGCCAGCGTCTCCACCTCGCGCAGCACCCGGTCCCGGTCCGCCAGGTCCACCTCGAAGGTGTCCTCCACCGAGACCGACTTGGCGTCCTGGTCCGCCACCACCGGCCGGTCGTCCAGTCCTGTCGACATCTGGTGGACGCCCGCCCCGTGCGCCTTGCCCAGCAGCTGCACCAGCTCCGCCTCGCCGGCCTCGGCGAGCTCGGCCACCGTGTTCAGCCCGGCCCGGCGCAGCACCTGTTCGGTGGCCGGACCGATCCCCGGCAGCGCCCGCACCGGCATCGGCCCGAGCACCGCCCGCTCCTCGCCCGGCTCGATCAGCACCAGGCCGTCCGGCTTGGCCCGCTCGGAGGCGATCTTGGCCATCAGCTTCGACCCGGCCGCACCGACCGAGGCGGTCAGCCCGGTGCGCCGCTCGATGTCCGCCCGCAGGTCCTCCGCCAGGGCCAGCACCAGCCGCTCCCCAGTGCCGTGCTCCGCCTCGGCCAGCACCGGGCCGTAGGGACCGGCCTCCAGGTCGACGAAGGCCTCGTCCAGGCTCAGCGGCTGCACCAGCGGCGACAGCTCCCGCAGCAGCGCCATCACCAGCTCGCTCACCTGCCGGTAGGCCTCGAAGCGGCCGGCCAGGAAGGCCGCGTTCGGGCAGAGCCGGCGCGCCTGGGCCATCGGCATCGCCGAGTGCACCCCGAACCGCCGCGCCTCGTACGAGGCGGTCGAGACCACCCCGCGCCCGCCCAGCCCGCCGACGATCACCGGCTTGCCGCGCAGGCTCGGCTTGGCCGCCTGCTCCACCGACGCGAAGAAGGCGTCCATGTCGAGGTGGATGATGCTCGGCAGTGACCGCACCTGCCGATCATGCCGCACGGGTCCGACAACACCGCCGAACCCGGCCCCCGCCTCAGCGCGCCGCCTGCTCCCGGCCCGCCTCCGCCAGCGCCCGCGGTATCCCCGGCTCGCTCGGGCCGAGGAACAGCGGGTCCGGCCGCAGCCAGGCGTTCAGCGCCGCCTTCCCGGCGCCCGGGATCTCCCGCAGCCCGCCGTACAGCCAGGTGGCGTCCCGCACCTCCGGCACCCCCACCGCGTACGACTCGATGCCCGCCGCCTCGCAGAGCGCCAGCGCCCGGCGGACGTGGAAGTCCTGGCTCACCAGCACCGCCCGGTCCACCCCGAAGATCCGGTGCGCCCGGGTGCAGGAGTCCCAGGTGTCGAAGCCCGCGTAGTCGCCGACCACCCGCGCGTCCGGCACCCCGTGCTCGACCAGGTAGTCGCGCATCGCGTCGGTCTCGTCGTAGCTCACCCGGCTGTTGTCACCGGTCACCAGGACCGCCTGGACCTTCCCGGTCCCGTACAGCTCCACCGCCGCGTCCAGGCGGTGCGCCAGGTACGGCGAGGGCCTGCCGTCGAACAGCCCGGCGCCGAACACCACCGCCACCGGGGCCGGGGGCGCGCTCGCCACCGTGCCCACCCGGTCCCCCGCCGCCAGCCACAGCCACGCACTGGGCGCGAGCGCCACCGCGCAGCCGACCGTCACCAGCTGGAACAGCCGCCGCTGCGCCGGCCGCCGGCGCAGCCGCAGCCCGAGCCGCACCGCCCGGCGCGCCAGCAGGCCGGGGATCCCGGTTCCGAACCGCACGTGCCCTCCCTCGTCGGGTGTCACCGGGCACGACGACGCCGTGGGGGGCGGGGGGGGGCCCGCCCCGGCCCCCGCCCGCGCGGGGGGGGGGGATAAAAAAAAAAAACCCCCCCCCCCCACCCCCACACCCCCACCCCCCCCCACAACAACCACCACAACCACAACCCCCCCCCCCACACCCACACCCCCCCCCGCCACCCGCCCCACAACCA